>JABGTD010000053.1 GCA_018647405.1 Nitrososphaerota archaeon
AACCAATTAACTAGGGTGAAGTCCCCCTCTCTAACATAAGATGTTATCCCTATCATTGACTTCTTGTGCCTAGAATCACTAATAATAATTTCTTATTTTGATGATTAATTGTTAGATTGGGGGTAGAGATCCGTGTTATGAGGATTAGAATGGGGGTTAATTCCCGCTCTAAATCCTTATCTAAATTAAGTTCATGAGATTCTGTTATGGGATTGTTTGGGAACAGGAGCTGGAATTATCATGGTTTCAACACAAAAACTAACTCGTGGTATGATCAAAATGGATTTGATCGAGAAGGATTTGATAAAAAAGGATTTGATAAAAAAGGATACGATAAACATGGATTCAATGGAGAAGGAATACATAAAAAAACTAAAACTGAGTTTGATGAAGACGGACATAAAGTTAGGTTTTTTGGAAAAAGGGTTAACAAAAAAGGCATTTTACTAGAAGTTAAAGAGGCACATCCTTCTGATATAGATAAGTCAATAATTCGAATTGATTATGATACTGCGATTACGTTACAACTACAACACATGTATGAACCTGTTGAAATTCAAGGTAAATCTAAAAGAAGAACAATAAGAAAATACGATGTAGCATTTAAGATTGATGAAGGTAAAGGAATTATTCGAATTGATGGAATTGGAAGACATAATGCAGATATTGAAATTGGCGATAAAATTTCAATTAAAAAAATTAGAACAAAAGGAGCTTATAGAATTGTGCTTGCACCATTGACTGCCATTCCTCCAGTAGATGAAAGCACCATTAGAGATACTTTAGCAGGTACTACATTGACTAAAGAAGATAATATCAGATCTATTTATTTTGGTGGACGAATACCATTTCATGTACTTGATGTAGAGCCAGCCAATGCCCATGTCACAACCAGTACCTATGTCCATATTGATGAAGAAGCATCGTTAAAATTTGATTTAACTCACATTGGAAGTCACTGTAATATTCCAATATATGCGGGTCAGTTATTCTGTTCAAATTGTAATATTAGTTTTGATTGGACTTGAAAATTCTTAACACATATGTCGTCACGATGAATCTTAAATGCAAATTTTGTATTGAATTGTAATTCGATATTCTTAAGTTACAGATTTACTCAATAATCCTGTTGAACGGGATACTGATTTCTATAGTTTTGATTCTTGTGATAATCATTTTGGCAGGTTACGTGCTAAATTCTTTAGGACCTACAATTTTCCAAGCAAAAAAGGCAGTTGACCAATTTGGAAATGAAATAGAACAACAAAATAGAGTAACAGAAAAAAATAATTTATTAGATAAGATAAAGAATGAACGAAATTTGTCTGGTTTAGATTTGAGAAATTTGAATCTACAGGGTTATGATTTTTCAGGAAAAATTTTAGATAATACCAATTGGGGACATTATGTACAATATGGTTCCGCATTACAAACTCCTGGTGCAAATATAGATGGTGCTGATTTTTCAAACACAGATTTAAGAAAAGTAAAACACTTTGAAAGTTGTCAGGGTTGTAATTTTCGTGGTGCAGATTTATCTGGAATGACTCTTGATGGGTTCCGTTTTATTGATTCTGATTTCACAAATGCAGATTTATCTGGAATGACAATCCACCTGGCAAGTTTTTCCCGTAATGATTTCACAAATGCAGATTTATCTAATTCATATATTTCCGCCAAGTGTTCATTCCCTGGAACGGTGAAAGATAATGATTTCACAAATGCAGATTTAAGAGGTATGGAGTTGAAGTGTTTACGTATTGGTTACAATATCGGTGCTGATTTAACACATTTTAACAATCCTGCATCAAATACTGGTAACTGATCATTCGCTGTAACTCTTTGATTGAATCTTAAATACAAATTTTGTTAATAATTACGTTGAAGTTTTTTTATGATAGGAAAACCATGTGTACATGTTAAGACTTTTTGGATTGGTTGTATGTGTTTCACTGGCTTTTATTTTTCCACTATTGGTATATGAAACAAACAATGCCGTTTTATT
>JABGTD010000054.1 GCA_018647405.1 Nitrososphaerota archaeon
AATTTGAATTGCAGTTGGCTTTGTAATTGTCAAACCACTAGTGCTTATCATTTCCATAATTTTTTCAAATCTTTCATCCTTGTCTAATTGTATTATAGTTTCACCAGTTTTACTTGTAGAAACAACACCAGATAGCTTTTGTAGATATGCTTCAAATGCTTCTTCTTGTGTTTCGCCTAGACCAACATAATATTCTCCTGTAAATCCTGCACCAACTGCAGCAATTGTACCCAATTGTGCTACCGAACCACCAGCTCCTGCAGTATAGACTGGAATAAAGTAAGTATCTTGATCTCCTACACGGTACAAAATGTTATCACCAATTCTAGGATTTCGTAACAATGTCTTGAGTTGTGCAAAGTCAGGATCACGATCAAGTGCTTCTCTAACAGATGTTGGTCCCAAAAGTTTTGTTTCAGAGTCTAATGGAACTTCATAGAAGGTCATCTTACCAAGTTTATCCATATCATTTTCTACAATCATGTATCCTGCCAAGTTACGTCCTTGTGAACCACGAAGTTCTAATGATAGAAGTCCGATAAACTCAGTTTCTGTAAATCCAGGTGGTTTTGCTTCAATATAGTAAGTATCAAGTCCTCTAGGAATTTCATAAAACTCGTTTGCTTGGATGAATGTCTCAACATCAGTTACGTGGTAAATATTGTACATCTCTGTTTTCCAGTTGAATAATTCCTCTGGATAACGAATTTGTTCTTCTAGCCATGCAGGTGCTGGAATTATCTGATCTTCATATTGTGACATCATCATGTTTGAGAAAAAGTCATCGCCATTTTTTATCAGGCTAATGTCGCCATTGTATGTATCAACAAGTGCATATCCTGCAAGTCTAAGATATGGATTTCCTGCAGAGTATGGAACGTCTCTTGTATCAAATCCAACTATTAATGGAACAAGCCAATAGGTGTTAGTTCCATCAGTTACTGGATAGGAATCAAGTTCTTTTCCAAACATGTTATACAAGAAATAAGGATAAAGTGTCTGCATTCTTTCGTTAACATCTTTGTATCTCATAATGTGAAGAGACTCTCCAGGATATGAGAGGATAAAGTTTGGCTCAAAGATCCATGAAAGTGGTGGTGCTACATCAACTCCTCCGGCTCCATCATATTTTGCGCCGTTAAGTTCTGCACTTGCATCACGATTTACTGGATATCCAGACCATGTATCATCAAGTAATCCACCTTCACCATAGTAGATTGCTCTTTGTTGAAATAATTCAGAACTATCAACAATTTTTCCTTCAGTTGCTTCTAGGGTTAGAAATCCATCAGGTACGTGAGTGTATACAAGATGCTCATTGTACCATTGGTTTTCAAGACTTACAGATGAAGGAAGTATTGGTTTCATTGATGCAGTCCAGTAAAGTTTATCGTTAAATCTTAGAATATCATTATCTTCAAAGTCTACATAAGGAATAAGACCAATCTCTGGTTTTAGTTTTGCAAATGCAGCGTTCCAGTCCCACACACGAATCTTACTTAGTACATCTTCATTATCATCAATGTAAGAATCAATTAGATTTGGATTAACTGATGTAATTTGTACTTCATGAGTATTTTCATTAATCAGATCAAGTTCTGCAAGATGACGATTAACACCAATTTGTTGTGCTGTGTATGGTCCAAGGTATTCTATCTTTTTTGCGTCTGCAACACTGTTGTTTACGCCCATTGCAATTCCTACGATTAGCGCAATGGCAATTATTGCTGCAACTCGGATGTATACATCACGCTTGAACATGTGTGTTAGGACACGTGCACGCATTCTGTCAAAAATTGAAAATGCAATTGCTGCAAATCCTACAACAAAGGTCCCACCAATTGCGTATCTTGTGTTATAGTCAATAGTATCTGTGAAAAACATGTTAAAGGCAGCCCAGACTATTCCTATTCCAATTATTGCTTCAAGTGTTGCCATGTAGTTTAGGTATCTTGGTTTTCCTTCCTTTGTGTCATGGAAGTAAAGTGTTATCACTTTGATTACATAATGAATTCCTACAAAGAGGATTAAACGAAGCCCGATTGCGCCAATGATTGGAGGAATTATAACTAGAAGTGAAGGAATCATTGGAGTAACATTGTCCATTGCAAATGTTGGATCATTTGGTGGAGTTACAAATGGAAGTGAGAATAATGTTGTAATGTTTTCAATTCCCAGTTCATTTCCTTCTACCATATACAATAAACCAAATCCAAACATGAGGTTTGCAAAGAATGCACCAAAGAGTAGAATCTTTGTTATTTGCCAAAGTGCAAAGTGTCCTCCAGATAATTTGAATTCTGAAAAATTTGGAATTGTTTGTTGAACCTGATCTTGTGGACCACGATTCATCATATTAATTGCGCTGGTTATGGCAAACCAGAAAATTGATGATCTGTTTACTATGTTGACTCGAAGTAGTGCTATACTTGCAAGAGTGACTCCACCTATCAGTGAGAACATTAGTGGTTTTGTAAATACATCAGCAAATTCTGTTATATTCATTGACAAAACTACTGCTTGGTTTCCTGCCAATGCAAAGATTACAACTACAATTATTGCAATAATGCCAAGTTTGATAAATTTACCAGCATCTGGTGGTTGCTGACTACCACCTTCGTTTTTAGCGCTATACAAGATGAAAAAACTTGTTTTTTCATTTAATTAATACCTTATTAGTAGAATTGCAAAAAAATGTACGATTATACGCTTGATGCGATACCTTTGCACATCATATAGACTGCTGCAAACTTTGGAACAGATACTTGTTCATTGTTAAACGGTCCAAATTTTTTCTTCTTTAATGAAAACTCGATCGGACAATTTGTCACAACTTCAACTTCTTCATCATCAATAAAGCAAGCATCAACGTATGGATCAAACTTTTTCAAGTCCTCTACGAAAATTTTCGTAAGACCACTTTTACTGTTAATAGATCCAGGCAATCTAAAAATTCTGTGAATATCTTGTGTTACATTTGGATCAATCTTAATTCCAATTGAATCTCTAAAATCTTCTAGTCTTTTTTGAAATAGTGTATAACCGCCAGAGAGAACTTCTTGTAAAATTTTTGGACGGTTTGATTTTGTTCCGTACAAGTGCTTTGCAAGTCTCCCACCCCAACCATCATCCTCAAATTTTGGAAGAGATGATTTGTTCATGTTAAATTTTCTAAATCCAAATGTTTCAGGTATACTTCCACGAAACATAATGTAATCAGCAATCTCTGCTCTTTCCTTCGAGCCTACATCATCATATTCAGATTTTGAGACATAGATATGAAATCCCTCATTTCCAGAAAAAAATATCTTAATGTTTTGTTGGTCAATTCCCAAGTCATCTGTAAGAATTTGTTTTAGTTTGACTACCTCGTCTTTTGTTGATTTGATACAGTCATTGCAGGTAAGTGTCGTAAAGGAAAGTTTTGTTGATTGGCAGTTTGGGCATGATTCATTCAATGAAGAAATTTCATTACAATCAGAGCATTTGATTAACGTATTATCTTTAGGATGTTCCTTTCTTAGATCCTTAGCATCAATATCAAAGATTATCTCAGCGTTTTGCCAATCTTTTTCAGCCATCGGCAGATTAGGAAACATATATCGTGCATTAGAACAGTAAACATCAGAAGGTTTGTTTTGCATTAAAAGTAGGTGAAGGTCTTTATCAGATTTGAGTGAAATGTGTCTATTCATTCCTCCATTAAATTTCTGGTAACCAAACTCTCGTTGGTTTGGGTTATCAGGAACATGTAGGAGATCAAAGTGTTCAAAATAAAATTTTTTGAATGTATCTTCAAGAAAGGTTACATCCTTTGCATTCATACTCTCTTTCTCCCAAACTGAAGAGGATTGATTATTGTATCACATGCAGGAACAGGAAAACAAAGATTTTGACTCTTCACCTTTTCACATGATGGACATTTGTATTCCGTAGTTCCAGATACACCAGAGAGTTGATTTAGCTGATAAATTGTAACTTTTGGATTATAGTCAGGTGCATTTTTGAATAATGGTGCAATTTGTTCCACTGTTTGACCTTTGTTTAATAGAAAAGTAGCAAGCATAAATCTTCCAGAATGAGGCAGGTTTTCTCCTTTTTCTAAAACTTCTATTGCATGTTTTATACAAGGAGGAAATTCTTTTGACTCTACTGTCTTCACCTCAAACTTTTTTGCAAGTTGTTTTAGTTTATCAACATAAGTCTCAAAGCCAATTATCATATCAGGTGAAGACGAAGAGTTGATTTTTGTATAGATGTGTCTGTCTAGTTCTTTTCTTACCAATCTTACAGTTTCATGTGAGGTAAGATGGACTTTTCCATTTACAACTTTTCTGTTAATTAATTTCCATTCTCTTTCATAGAAATTAATAGAATGTTTGAGATAATCACGAACAAGAATTGTAAATCCTTTGTCTGTTTTTTCTACAGTCATAGAAAATAATTCTTCAAGTATTTGTAGAGAAAGTTTGGTTTTTGTAGCATCTTGATAATTCATCAGATCCTTTTCTAGAAATTTTTCTGCACGACGAGCCTCTGCCAGAGAAAATCTTCGTATCAGTGTGTTCATGCCAGAGAGTTTTAGCAAGATTACAGCAATTAAAAATGAAAAAATCTCCAGAGGTAATGCAGAGTTATTAGATGAAAAATCAGATTTAAAAATTCGTCCTTCTGATGCAGTAATGATTCTTTCAAAGGCATTCTCAACAATTTTTTTTAGATCGGGATCAGTTCCAAATTGTTCTAGTGAAAATCCTTTATCACTTAGATATTTCCCTGCTTCTGCTAGAAACGGATACTTTACGATCTCGTCATTTCCAAGATTAACCATAACAATAGTGCACCAACTTAGTTTAAAAATTGCAATTAAAAAATTAGTATTTCCAGTAGATCTCTAGTTTAAATTATAATGAATTGTAGAAATAATATGCAGATTGGTGCCCATGTATCCATATCTGGCTCTTTAGACAGATCAGTAGATAATGCAGTTGAAAGAGAGTGCTCAGCGTTTCAGATATTTACCAGAAACCCACGAAGTTGGTTTGCAAAAGATGTGGATCCTAATGATGCTGAAAAGTTTAAAGAAAAATTATCAGATTCCGATATTGACAGAATGGCAACTTGTGCTCACATGCCATATTTACCAAATCTTTCAACACCAGAAGATGAAGGATATGAAAAATCAATCAAATCAATGATTAAAGAAGTGGAAAGATGTGACAAGCTTGGAATTCCGTATCTTGTGACTCATCTTGGAAGTCACAAAGGCTCCGGTGAAGAAAATGGAATAAAGAGACTTACAAACGCACTAAATGAAGTTGCAAAGACAAAGGCTGATGTAATGATTTTACTTGAGAACACTGCAGGACAAAAGAATTCTGTTGGTTCTGATTTTAAACAATTAGCAGAGATTTTTTCAAAATGCAAACCCGCAAAAAAATTTGGTGTTTGCCTAGATACATGCCATGCATTTGTTGCAGGATATGACTTGAGAACAAAAGAGGCAGCAAAAAAAACAATGAAGGAGTTTGATGAGACAGTTGGAATAGAAAATTTGAAAATTTTACATCTTAATGATTCCAAGGGAGAGTTAAATTCCAATTTGGACAGACATAATCACATTGGATTAGGAGAAATTGGAAATGAAGGGCTATCAGAGATGATAAAGATAATGAATGAGAATAAGATTCCAATCGTATTAGAGACACCTATAGATGACATAAGAGATGACTTTGAGAACATTAGAAAGGCAAAGTCACTTGCGTGAGTAATTACGCATTTATTCCATGATTGTTTTAGAGTTGTAGTATGAATTACGAAAGCGTCATGAAGCTTGCACTTGAAAGAGCGTTTTATTTTCCAAGTTGTGAGGTATATGGCGATGCACAAGCAGGTTTTTGGGAATATGGCCCAACAGGCGTAAGTGTGAAAAACAAGTTCCTTGAATTGTGGAGAAGAGAACTGGTAAGAAGAGACAGAATGCTTGAAATTGACGGCTCACAGATAATGTCAAAGTCAGTCTTTGAGGCATCAGGTCATCTAGGAAATTTTGCAGACCCAATCATAAAGTGCAAGAAATGTGGACTGACATTTAGAGCTGATAAATTAATTGCAGAGATTGCAAACGTAGAGATTCCAGAAAGTGCAGATTTAGAAGACTTTGATAAAATGATTCAAGAAAAAAATATTGTGTGTACAAAATGCAAAGGAGAGTTTGATGCAGCAAAAAAATTCAACATGATGTTTAGAGTTGGGATTGGTCCTGAAGATGTAGAAGCATATCTTCGACCAGAGACATGCCAATCCATATTTGTCGATTTTCCAAGATTGTTCAAAACTATGCGTGGAAAACTTCCATTAGGAATAGCACAAGTAGGTAAAAGCTTTAGAAATGAGATCGCACCTAGACAAAGTCTTTTGAGATTAAGAGAGTTTTATCAAGCAGAAATTGAGGTTTTTTGTAATCCAGAAAAATTAAATGAGTTAGAAAAATTCTCAGAGATTGAAAATACAACATTACGAATACAAATTTCAGATGGCATACAAGTGATGACTTGTAAAGAGGCAGTAGAAAAAGGAGTAATCCCAAACAAGTTTGTTGCATATTATCTTGGACTACTAACAGAATTTTATGAAAAGACTGGAATTGATATGGAGAAAAGCAGATTTAGAAAGCTTGGAGAGAAAGAAAAAGCATTCTATGCAGATGTCGCATTTGATTTTGAAGTAAACACGACAATAGGATGGTTAGAGTTGGTAGCATGTAACTATAGATCTGATTATGATTTGTCAAGTCATGCAAAGATGAGTAAAGAAAAGTTTGAAGTTATGGATAATGACGACAAAGTTTTACCACATGTGTTTGAAATTTCGATGGGAATTGATAGAAGTCTTTACACAATTTTAGAGCATTCACTAAGAGAAGATAAGGAAAATGAGAGAATGGTTCTGTCAATCAAGCCATATTTAGCTCCAACTCATGTAGGAGTTTTATCATTGGTGAAAAAAGATGGATTGGCAGAAAAGACAGATGAGGTTTATCGTCTGATTAGAACAAAATTTGATTCATTTTTGGATCATTCAGGTGCCATTGGCAGAAGGTATAGAAGATTAGATGAGATTGGAGCCCCATTTGCAATAACTGTCGACCATCAAACAAAAGAAGACAATACAGTGACTATTCGCAGGAGAGATGATATGGCTCAAGATCGTGTCAATATTTCAGAATTGGAGACAATTCTTGCTAAAGAGACAGCATATCCATAAGATATTTCTTTTAAGATATTGATGAAATTTTATGAAACTAGCAATTGTGATTCCTACGTATAATGAAGCAGAAACTATTCCAAGTTTAATCAAAGAGTTATTTGAAAAGATCAAACAATTAGTTGAAAAATTGGATGTTTTAATTATTGATGATTCGTCCCCAGATGGAACTGCAGACATTGTTAGGGAACTAGGAGACAAGTATGAAAAGATCACAGTTATACAAAGACCAAAAAAGATGGGATTAGGCGCAGCATACAAAGAAGGATTCAGATATGTCTTGGAAAAATTGGATTCAGAATTAATTGTTCAGATGGATGCAGACCATTCACATCAACCTAGTGAGATTCCAAACATGTTAGAGAAGATAAAAAATTTTGATTTTTTAGTTGCTAGCAGACATGTAGATGGTTCAGATGTCATAGGATGGGGGATGTGGAGAAAGATGACACATTCTATTGCAGGTGCAATTGCAAGTGTTTGTGCAAAAATAGAGATCAAGGATTCAACTAGTGGATTTAGAATGTTTAGGAAAAAAACACTAGAAAAAATTGATTTTGATAAGATACGATCAGATGGTTTTGCCTTTCAAATAGAGGTATTACATCAACTAAAGCAATTAGATATGAAGGGATTAGAGGTGCCAACTGTTTTCATTAACAGAACAGAAGGTAGTTCAAAAATGGGTAGTAATGAGATGATGCAATTTATCACAATGTGCATTAGTTACATAGGTAGAAAATAAAGGAAGAAGGCTAACTACTCAAAACTAGAAGTTGATGTTGTTTGTTTGTATTCTTGAGTTGGAAGCTCCAGTGAAGGTACTGATGGGAACTTGTCACCGATTTGTTGCTCTGCAACTGCGGATGCTTCTTGAAGAATTTTATTTGTTTCTTCACTAGATGCATCTGATTCCATGTTAAATGAATCACCGGAGATTGAGTCGACCATAAGTCCATTTAATGTCTGGGTCATTGCGTTCAATTCTGAATCTGCTTCTGGCATGAATTTACCTAATGATGATTGTAGGCTCTTCATTGTGCCCATTGCAGGTCCAATTGCAACCATTGCATCACCGAGGTCATGAATTGTTGAAAGTCTTAATTGAACTTGTTCCAAAGACATTCTTGCTCCGCCAAGCATTTTCTTTACTTTTCTAACTTCTGCTAGTTCGTTTGATAAAACAGTGCTTGCACTTTTATCATGATTTTGAACTGCTGTGACTACACGTTGGAATAATTGTTGATCTCGTTGTTCGAGTTTTCCCAACATAGTGTCCATCTTAGAAGTTTGTGTCTGTAATTTGTTAACAGCATTTTGAATTCGTGGTTTCAATGCTCCTTGAGGTTTCAAGGTGTCACGAAACTTATCAGTCATACCTGCTGTTTCTTGGCGTGCCCATGCTTTATGGAATGATGGCATGTGTAGTGTCGAAAAAATTGCTCTTAATTAGAAGTGTGGAATAAGATCAACACTAGACTAAATTTAGCTAACCAATCATACATGAATGAAGATGAAAATTGTTGTTTTTGACTCAGGATTAGGTTCTTTATCAATAATTAAGGCGATTCAAAAAAAGACAAAATCAGATATTATCTATCTAGCAGACAAAAAGAATTTTCCATATGGGAAAAAAACAAAATCACAATTATACAAAATAGTTTCAGATACAATTAAAAAAATTTCAGAAAGATTTGATCCGGATGTAATAGTACTTGCATCAAATACACCATCATTACTTTTTAGAGAAAATCTCCCAAATAATGTAATTACAGTTTTACCTCCACTCAAAAAAATTCTGAAACCAGGTAATGTTGCAATACTTACAACAGAGATTGTTGTAAAAAGTAAAGAATTAGATAATTACATATCAGAATTTAATAATTTAAAAAATATTTCAAAAATAAATTGTTCAGAATTAGTTGAATTAGTAGAAAGTGGAAAATTTTTAACTCATGAAAAAGATTGTGTTAAAACCATACTAAAAGTATTAAAAGATGAATTTAAAGAAAATAAAATTAAAGTTGCTACACTTTCAAGTACACATCTACCATTTCTTTTACCATTTATGAAGAAATATTTCAGAAGAGTGGAATTTTTAGATCCAGCAGATGATGTTGCAATAAAAATTTCTAAATTAAAAGGACCAAAATCTACAAAAAATTCTTTATCAATTTATACAACAAAGAGTCCTAAAGCACTACAAAGAAATCTCAAAAGTATGGGTATTTCTAATAAAGTTAATCTTTTTTCTTAGTTCTTTTTGCTTTTCTAAAACCATGTGAGAAGGTCTTATCATATAACTTGGAATATTCATAAGATTTTGGTTTTATTACATCACCAATTATAACAATTGCAGTCATTTTGATTTTTTCATCTCTTACTTTTTTTGCAATATCCGTAAGTGTTCCAAGAATTATTTTTTGATCTTTTCTACTTGCTTTGTAAACTACAGCAACAGGTGTAGTTTTTTTGTATCCACCTTCAATTGCTTCTTTTGAAATTTTATTTAGTAAATGAACACTAAGATAAAAAATTAAAGTTGCCTGATGTTTTGCAAGTTCAGAAATTTTTTCACGTTTAGGAACTTTAGTTCTTGATTCAGCACGTGTAATAATCATTGTTTGTGTAATTCCAGGTAGAGTTAATTGTGTTCCAAGTGCAGCTGCAGATGCCAAAAATGATGTAACACCAGGTACTACAATTGATTCCACATCTTTTTTTTCTAAATTATCAATCTGCTCTCTAATTGCACCATAAATTGCAGGATCACCATCATGTAATCTAACTACAATTTTTCCTTTTTTTGAATTTTTTAAGAGTAGATCAAATATTTCTTCACGAACAAGTTTTGCTGCATCATGTTTTTTGCCTTTTTTATTATATTTTAAAATCTCAGGAGGGATCAGTGAGCCTGAATAAACAATTACATCTGCTTTTTGAACCAACTTTTTTGCCTTTATCGTAATTAAATCAGGGTCACCAGGACCGCAACCAACAAAATATACCTTAGACACGTTTTATCACCAAAATTGAAAAGTATTTTGTGGTGAGAGTATCATCATTTACATCACCTAGTCTTAATTTTCTAATAATTTCTTTGTCTGTTCCCAAATCTTGACCAATTGCAAATATAGAATCATCAGGAAATCCAGATTCTCTAACTAGTTTAATCACTTGATCAAAATATCTACCATCTTTAAGAAATACAAGAACTTCAGAATTCTTTGCAATTTCTTTGACAGAACTTAGATCATAACATGATGGAATAATTGAAACTTTTTCTGCTCCTTCAGCGATACTTATTCCAACTTTAGATGCGAATGTGAACATTGAAACAATTCCAGGTATTACAGTAATCTTCATTTCAGGATGTTTTTTGCTAATTTCTCGATGCATGTAGATCCACGTACTGTAAAGATATGGATCGCCAACCGTCAGATAAACAACATTTTTTCCTGACAAAACTTTTTCTGCCATAATTTTTGAATTTTCTTTCCAGTGTGCCTCAAGAACAGCTTTGTCTTTGGTCATTGGAAAAATTAGTTTTACAATTTCTTGATTTTTTGATTTGTCAATTAAAGATTCAACAACTGATAAAGCGATACTAGGTCTATCTTCTGCTGATGCAGGACACATTATCATATCAGCATCTTGAATTGCTTTTACTGCTTTTACAGTAAGTAAATCTGGATCGCCGGGACCAACACCAATTCCAGTTAATTGAGACATAACAAAGATGATTTTGTTCCCAATTAAAAAGCTAGATTATTTTTTTGTAGCAGAAATAACAGATACTGGGTTTCGCGCAAGCATCATTGTGCCTGTTTTGGTCTTTCGGCTCTTTCCAATTGTAATTTGTGTGATATCGATTGATTCAAAATCTAATTTTTCAATTGTTTTCAATACAGAGTAAAGTGTTTCAATGAGAATAACACCAATTACAATTCTTCCACCAGATTTGATTTTATCTTGACATAATTCTACTATATCTTTTGTATCACCACCTGTTCCACCAATAAATATAGTATCTGCTTGAGGAAGTTCTGAGATTTTTTCTTTAGCATTTCCTTCGATTAATGTATAATTTGAAATTCCAAATTTTTTTAGATTTTTTTCTGTCAATTCAATTGCATTAGGATCAATATCAACACCAATTACCTTACCTGATTCTTCAACTTGAATTGCAGCTTCTATTGTTACAGAGCCACTACCACATCCAATGTCTAAAACAGTTTGTCCTACAGAGAGTCTCCCTTTACTAATTTGTATAGCACGAATCTCTTCTTTAGTAATTGGTACAGATTCTGTTCTTTCAAATTCTTCATCTGGAATTCCAGGAGTTTTTGATTTCCACATTTTATAATTATATACCAGGAATCATTGATTGATTAGTGCCAGCATTAACTACGGTGTAACTAAATATCCACATGAATAAATACATGAAAACAAAACTGCCTATTCCAGTTGTAACATATTTTTTCTTTTTTGCAATTCTAATTTTCCAGGATTTGGCAATTATTGCAGTTGCGACAAATAACATAATCATAAAACCAATTGATGTCCAACGCTTTTCTTCAACGTCAGCAATATCTTCAAATGCAAATGTGGCTATAATACCACCAGCAATTGCAACAGCAATTCTTAACCAAAATAATCTATCTGTAAGTTTTTTTGTTGCAGATTTATCAATAGGATCCTCACTAGGGTCAGGTTTAGGATTAAGTTCAGATTCAGATTCAGTTTCTTCAGTAGGTTCTGTTGCTTCGGCAATTGCTTTTTTCTCATCTTCTGTTGCTTCAATTTCTGGAAGATCATCAGTTTCATCCTTAGGATCTGGTTTTTCTGCTGAAAATTTCTTTTTTTTGAACTTTGCCATTTGAATTTCTTGAGTTGACTCAGAAATACCTCGTTTAAAATCTTTGGCAGTCACTAGGCAATAGCAAGAGTATAATTTCCAGATAAAATTGCAATACCATGACTCTTGCGGGAATTGAATTAGTATATCTTGTAAATGACATTGGAGAAAAGACTAGTGGATACTATGCAAGTAATATTTGGGGAATAAATCGAAATAGTCTTTTATTCAAATTGCATCATACAACAAAACCAGACATTATGTTAATGGTATCTAGTATAGGAATGTGGATTACAGATAAGAAAATTGATACAATTGAACCAAATAAAATGTTAAGAAGATTACGTAGCGATCTTTTACGAGCAAAATTAACGAAAATTGAACAAATTGGAACCGAAAGAATTGCTTACTTTACATTTACAAATTTTGAAAAAGAGTTTATCTTAATTGTAGAATTTTTTGGAGATGGAAATATCATTTTATGTAATGGTGAGAAAAAAATTCTAGCACTTTTACATTCAATTGATGTAAGACATAGACAACTTCGTGTGGGATTAAACTATATTCCACCTCCAGAAGATGGACTAGATATTTTAAATTTAACAAAAGAATCATTTAGAGAATTATTTTCTTCTAGTGGAATTGGAAAAACTATAGGTAGAGGATTAGGTTTGCCAAAAAAATATGTTGAAGAAATAATTAGATTATCAGGAATTGATTCTAAAAAACCAAGTAATGAAATTACAGATGAAGAATTTGAGGCATTATTTGAAATTATTACATCAACTCTTTCTAAAGTGACAAAAGGTCCACATGATCCTTCTGTAATAATTGAAGATGATGTACATGATGCATATCCAATAAGATTTTCAGATGATAACTTGAATGCAAAAAAAGTAAATAGTTTCAATGAAGGATTAGATATTGTATTTACTGAAGAAATTTTGGAGAAAGGAAAATCATTATTTAGTAGTCCGGCTGATAAAAAAATAGAATCTTTAGAAACAACATTAACCGAACAAAAAAATGCAATCAATGTAGTAATAGAAAAATCTAAGACAATAGCAGATGTAGCAAATTTACTTTTTACAATGACATCTCAAGGTCAACATAATGTTAGAGATGAAAGTATCACCACTTCACTAAAAGAAAAAAATGCAGAAATAATTAGCGAAAAAGGAGTTTCTTACATGAAAATTAATGAATCAAAAATAAGAATAGATCCTGATTCTTCACTTCCAACAATTGCTTCAAAATTATTTGATGAATCAAAAAAACAAAAAGGTGCGGTAAAATCAATTGAAAAATTAATGAAGAAAACAGAAGAGAAATTAGAAAAAACAATTGAAAAAGGAGAGATTGCAAAAGGTTCAGTTGGATTCAAAGAAATAAGAAAGAAAAGTTGGTATGAGAGGTATAGATGGTTCTTCACATCAGATGGAATTTTAGCAGTTGGAGGAAGAGACAGCTCATCAAATAGTGCAATAATTAGAAAATATTTAGAAAAAAATGACAAGGTCTTTCATGCGGAAGTTCATGGCTCACCATTCTTTTTGCTAAAAGCAGAAAATGAAGAATTATTGCCATTAAGTTTGGAAGAAGTTGCACACGCCACAGTTTGTTTTAGTCGCGCATGGCAAATATCTGCATATGGAATGAGTAGTTTCTGGGTTAATCCAGATCAAGTGAAAAAAGGTGCACCATCAGGACAATCAATGGCAAAAGGTTCATTCATGATTAATGGTACAAGAAATTTTATCAAAGTTTCATCACTAAAACTTGCAGTTGGAATTTTTAAAGAAGATGAAGATTATTTGCTAGTTTGTGGACCACCAGAACCAATTAAGAAAAAATGTTTATGCTATGCAGTAATTGAACCTGGCGGCTCAACAATGTCAGATGTTTCAAAAAAGATTAGAGCTGAGTTTGATAAAACAGATGAAGGATTTAAAAAAATATTTTTAATTGATGATTATGTTAGAGCATTACCAACAGGTTCAAGTAAAGTTACAGAAATGGGTTCAAGTAAAGTTACAGAAATAGGTTAATTAAAAAATATTTTCAGATTTTGTGTCAACCGTAATTTTATTACCATCTTGTATAGAATCAAATTCTTTATTGGATACTACAATCATTGGTATATTTGCAAGTGCACAACCTGATGCAACAGTTAGATCTGCTTTTGTGCATATCATTGCAACAGGTGCAGAATTATTAGATTTTAATGAATAAATTGTATATGCACCAACACTGCTTCCAATTCCATGTGGAAATACAAGTACAGTATCTTTAATTGATTTTTCAAAAATGTCATATTTTTTATCACGAATTGTGCCTGTTTTTTTATCAACAGCACCAAGGAAATTAATTGGACTGGTAGTTTTTAGAACTGTTCCTTGTGCCATTCCTTGAACAATTATTTTACTCATTTTGTTTCTTCCTCAATAATTTTTGAAAGAGGTTTAAGATTTACATCCACACCTGTAGAGTTTTTCAAATAGTATGCACCTTTTATAGAATTAGTAGTAATTGCATCTGTTTCATTAGTATCAATCAATGGTGTAAGACATGTACAACAATCAGATAAAATTTCTCCTCCTGCTCTTTCAATTTCATTAATGTAGTCAAGAGTACGTGCTTGTTTTTGTACAGCTCTTGAACAAAATATCATACAACGTTTTTCAAATGATTTTCCCTTTAGCATTTTTGATAGATCTGATAACTCTTCTAATCCTAATTGAGGACTTCCAAGAGTAATAATATCACCTTTTTCTGCAGTGTTTAATTCATCAAAGACTTCATTCATCTCTTCTTTTCCAAAATCAACCTTCTCAGATGTATTATCTTCAGTATCAACAAATTGGAATTTAGCACATGTACCTGAAGTTCCCATACCACCACACAAGGCTTTACAGCTACGTCTGTTTGGTTGTGACACTCCAGATATGTTAACAGATGTATCACCAACTTTTCCCGCAAAAAATCCAAGCATTCCAAAATCTAGTTCACTTGGATTATCCATTTTCATTCGTATTGTCATTGGAGTTGAAATGTCATCTTTTCGTAAATCAGAATATGGAGATTTTCCAGTTATTGCACTTGCTAATGCACTAAATGCACTTTCTTTGTTTGTTTTTAGGCCACCAAGTGAGTTTGCAAAGATTGCAGCATTACTTTCAGCAAATGAAACTTGAGTGTTTTTTTCTGGTAAATCAAAAATGTCATATGGTGTACATGAAAATGTTGGTTCAACTCCCATTCTAATGTAAGAATCACGAATACTTGCCTGTTTTTTGATAAATTCATCATCAATGTGATTAAATTCAGTGATGTGATCAAAATCAATTCCCATTGGATTAACAGTTGCTTTAACCTTTACACGAGCATCTTTACTTAATTCTCGAAGAAACTGTTCACCAGCATCACCAATTGTATTATAATTAACGCCTGAAAGATGTGCCCATGTTATAGGAATGAGTTTTTCTGCATTAGTTGCCTCGCCTGTTGCAACGAGAATTCTGTATGCAGTTTGTAATGTATTACCATGTTCACCATTTAATGCAGCTTTTTCTTCAGAAGTTAACTCCATAATCATTACAAAGGTTTTACAGATATAAGACTTGTATTGCATCAACCACGTATGAAAAAAATTCTTGATGGAATGCACAAAACAATGAATTCAGTAAAAACTCCAAGAATTACTGCATTAAGAGATCTACATGATGCTGAAGATCACGGACCATTTAGTATTTTGATTGGAACAATTTTATCTGCAAGAACAAAAGATGAATCAACTACAAGAATTGTCAAAGATTTATTCAAAGTATACAAAAATGCAAGACAATTATCAAAAGCTAAACTAAAAGATGTAGAGCGTATTATCAAATCAATAGGATTCT
Organism: Nitrososphaerota archaeon; assembly: GCA_018647405.1. Lineage (GTDB taxonomy): Archaea > Thermoproteota > Nitrososphaeria > Nitrososphaerales > Nitrosopumilaceae > Nitrosopelagicus. Next base: position 16,024 of record JABGTD010000054.1, read on the forward strand.
ATCATGTGAAGGCAGAGCGTATTATTGAAGTTGCAAAAATTATTGATTCAAAATATAAAGGAAAAGTTCCCGATAATTTAGAAAAACTAGTTGAATTACCAGGAGTTGGAAGAAAAACTGCAAACTGTGTGCTGGTTTATGCATATGAGATTCCTGCAATCCCAGTAGACATTCATGTTCATAGAATTTCAAATAGAATTGGATTAGTCAAAACAAAAACTCCTGAAGAAACAGAGTTTGCACTAATGGAAAAAGTTCCAAAAAAATATTGGCTTGATGTAAATGATACATTTGTAATGTATGGTCAAAATATTTGCAAACCAATTTCCCCAATGTGTGAAGTTTGTAAAATAAGAAATGGGTGTGAATATTATAAAACTAATTCCGCTTCTTAGTGAAAAGTAAAAAGGCTACTACAATACCTAGACATCCTACTAGATAAAACGGAAACATGTGTAGTGGTCCATCTTTTGGATCACCAGAAAGAACTTCAAGATTTAGGAATCCAGCAGTGGTAGCAGGTGGATCCTGTGAACCTTTCAAACCCCAAACTGAGTATGATTTGATTGCAAATCCTTCTACATCAAGATTTGTGATTACAATTCTCTCACCATTATTGATTGTCAATCCAGCAGTATCAGCATATGCCAAGATAACCTTTCCATTTCCAGGCCAACCTCTGTCAAGTTTGTTATGAACAACAACATAACCTTCCTCAGGAAGTTTAATTGCAACCCAAAATGGTCTATCAGGAATTGCACCCATTCCTATTTCTATGAATTTGTCTTCAATATTTGCATCATACAATCTTACTACTGCAACCCCATCAGGATTGCCATAGAGTAATTTATTTTGAAAATTTACTTGCCACGTTGTTTCATGAATATCATCAAATGGAATTATTTCTGCATCTCGTGAAGGTAAATTGAATTCATCCCAATTAATATCAAATTTTGCAACAGAGAGTGATTCATTTGGTGTCTCCCATTGTCCAAATGCAGGAAAGACCATTAAAGATGCAAAAAAGATTATTGAAATTTTATATTTCATATTATAAATTTTCCAGATCTTGATAAAAAGCTACTCAACAAATGGTTTATCATAATCAATGATTACTTTAGCAACTTCAGGTCTTAAGATGAATTCTGATGGAGATTCACCGTTGTTAATCATCTCTCTCATTTTTGTACCAGAAATTTGTTCTCTGTCATCTGCATCATGTGGACAAACATTTGGATTTGTAAATGTAAGACATTTTCTACAGTAAAAGAATGCTGGGAAAAAGATTGGTTCTATCTCAAGTTCAGGATAATCATCAAATATCTTGTGTGCTGCAAATGGATCATAGAATTTTCCAACTCC
>JABGTD010000055.1 GCA_018647405.1 Nitrososphaerota archaeon
CTTACAGCTAATTCTTCTTCAGATATATGTAAGTTGAGTGAGTTATCTTCTAATTTGATGGATATTTTCTCTCCATTTTTTACCAATGCTATTGGTCCTCCAACAAATGCTTCTGGTGCAACGTGCCCAACCATAAATCCACGAGTTCCTCCTGAAAATCTACCATCTGTAACCATTGCAACTTTCTTACCTAGTCCTTGACCCACAAGTGCTGCTGTTGTAGATAACATTTCTCTCATTCCTGGACCTCCTTTAGGTCCTTCATATCGTATAACTACTACATCTCCTTCATCTATTTCTCCTTTTGAAACTGCTTCGAATGCATATTCTTCTCTGTCGTAAACCTTTGCAACTCCAGAAAATTCCGACATTTCAACTCCTGCAGTTTTAATCACTCCGCCTTCTGGTGCTAATGACCCTTTTAGAATTACCGCAGTACCAACTTCATGTATTGGCTGTTCTACGGATTTTACAATTTGTTGTTCAGGAACTTCTGTAATTGATAATTCTTCTAAATTCTGTTTAATTGTTTTACCTGTTACGGTCATCGAATCGCCATGTATCAAATTTTTATCTAATAATTTTTTCATGATTAATGGAATTCCTCCAATTTTATCTAAACTATTCATTACATAATTTCCCCCTGGTTTCATATCTGCAAGATGTGGTGTTTTTTTCCTAATTCTTTCAAAATCATCATATGTGAGATTAATTCCCGCTTCGTTTGCCATTGCCAATAAATGTAAAATTCCATTTGTAGATCCACCTACTGCATTTAACATTGTGATTGAATTTTCAAATGCCTCAAATGTTACAATATCTAGGGGTTTTATGCCTAATTGAAGTAAATTTGTACAGGCTTTTCCAGTTTCAAATACTATTTTATTTCGTCTTTCATCTTCTGCAGGCGGGCTAGCACTTCCTGGTAATGACAATCCAATTGCTTCTGAAATTGATGCCATTGTATTTGCCGTAAACATGCCTCCACATGAACCTGCATTAGGACATGCTACATTTTCAATATTTTCTAACTCTTCAGCAGTAATTTTTCCTGCATCATATGACCCAACAGCTTCGTAAACATCTACAACCGTTAACTCTTTTCCATCTAACATTCCTGGCATAATAGTTCCACCATAAACGAATACTGATGGTATGTTGAGTCTTATCATCCCCATCATTGTTCCTGGAAGACTTTTGTCACACCCTGCTATTCCGACCAGTGCGTCATACTGATGTGCTCTTACCATTAGCTCAATTGAATCTGCAATAACTTCTCTGCTGATCAATGAAGATTTCATTCCTTCATGACCCATTGCAATTCCATCACTAACTGCAATTGTACTAAATTCTCTAGGGGTTGCCCCTCCATCAGTCACACCTTGTTTTGCTTGTTGAGCAAGATTTGAAAGATGAATATTACATGGTGTTGCTTCATTGCCTGTGTGACACACCCCTACAAATGATTTGTTTAAATCTTCATTTGTGAGTCCCATTGCCTTATACATTGCACGATGTGGAGCTCTAGCTGTACCTTCAACAACATTTCTACTTGAAATTTTCATCTTACTTACAATCTATTGATTGCTTGTGCATTTAACTCTGCTAACTGTTTATCAATAGCTAATTGATCTTCATTTCCATATGTAATTAGAATTCTATCATCTTCTTGTACAATATATTTTCGTATATCTTCAACCAATTGTTGATTGATGTAAAATTTTAATGAATAATCTTCATTTGTACAAAACTGTCTTCCGTCAGGGAAAACAAAACAATTTTCATCCGTTGCAATATTCATTGAATTGAATAAAAATTCTAGTTCAACTCCTGTAGAATGTCTGTGAATGGTGTCACCATCCTGATTTTCAAAGTGAATCCATGGGGTTTTTACCTGATAATTTGGGGTTGAAAAGTCAAATTTATCTCCAAAAATATTAACTAACATAGATGCGTGAATGTGTTCTGCTCCCAATTTTCCTGCATTTTCTGGTGCGCCTGGAACATTATTTGTAGATGTAATAAACTCATAACAAGCAAATGAAACGATTACTCCAATCATTGATAAGATTCCTAAAGCTTTAAGATTTCTCATTCGATATTGTGATGATCTCTTGCTTGCAAAACCTTCACGTTCTTCTTCTCTCTTTTCACGTCTATTTTTGCCCATTGTTCATTTCAAATTTATCGACCAAATAAATCAATATCGTTTATACTATCTACGAGTCTATTCATCTGTAATGACCCTATTTACAGATATAATTGAAGGTAAAAGACCTGGCTTCATTTTTTTTGAAGATGAACATCATGTTGCAATTTTAGATAAATACCCAATAGATACGGGCCATTCTTTAGTTATTCCAAAAAAGCCATACGAAAAAATTATTGACATGCCAAAAAATGAGGTGGCAGAACTATTTTCTTTAGTCCCTCAAATTGCAAATGCAATTCTTAAAGCTACTGGAGCTGTTGCATTTAGTATTGCACAAAATAAC
>JABGTD010000034.1 GCA_018647405.1 Nitrososphaerota archaeon
TGCTGCTGCCGGTGCTACAAAGTACATTCCAATGTTGAGTAGGATTATACTGATTCCATATCCTAACATTTCTTCTTCAGTGTCAACTTCAACATAGTTGAGTAGTGTTAGTGATGTTAACATTGGAGTTAGTGTAACTTTTACTGCTTCTTTGAAGACTGGGTTTTCTCTTTCAAAGTCAGCAACTGCTGGTGAGAATGAGTAGTAGAATTGGTTGAAGCCGGTCATGAATGCTGTACCGGATTGTGTTGTCATTACTGTATTATCTCTAATTTCTCTTAAGAATTGAACCTGTGGGGCCATTTCAGAACCAAATGCTGCAGTTGCGATTAGACATCCGCCACCTTCCTTTTGTTCTGCTACACATTTACCATCTTTCATTACAGTTCCTTCACCACATAGTGCTTGTGGTTCTGGTTCTGGTTCTGGTTCTGGTTCTGGTTCAATAATTGCTACTGGTTCTTCAATAATTGCTACTGGTTCTTCAATAATTGGTTCTGGTACAGGTGTTGGTTCAACTGGTGGAGGTGGTGTAGCAATTGAACCACTGCCGCCTGCATAATTGAAAGTGATTTCGGCTTTCTGTGCACCATAATTTGCTTTAACAGTATAATCACCACCAGCTTTCCAAAGTGGGCCACCGGCAACGATTGTTGTTGAAAATTCATTATTTGAGTCAAGATTTAGTTGTTTGATGGTAACTATATTATCTTCAGGAGATACAAGCATCAGGGTAACAGGAGTAGGATATTCAGATAAGGATGATTCTTTAACTTTACCAGAAATTATTATTTCGCCATTCTCTGCATAACCAGGATAGTCAGTGGATACAGTTAATGGAGCTTCACTGGATTGTGCATTTGCAAAGGTCGGCATACCGAATGATAGGATTGAGAACATCAATAACAAAACAGTACCAGACACAACTATTTTCATTTAAAATTTCTGTTGCTAAGTGGTATTTATTAATTATTGATAAAAAATTTGACAAAAACTAGATAATTTTTATTCATAAAGATGTGAGTGGGATATTAAGGATATATTACATTTGAGACACAATATTGGGTACAATTTGTCGATTATATTATAACACTAGTCAAATACATGACAATTAGTCCTGCAGAAATCCCTGCAAATAATGAAGTATTTGACAATAAATCAGATTTTTCATTCATATAATGAAAAATTGATAATACAACTTGAAAAATTGCTCCAGCACCAATTGCAAGGAAAATCAATGTGAAAAATGGTGAAAATGAGAAACCACCAATCCAAGTTCCAAATATTGCAGGTACACCAGCAATTAATCCAAGACCTATCATTTTTACAATTTTTGCTTTCGTACTAGTCAAAGGAGCTGCAATTGCTAGTCCTTCAGTTGTGTTATGAGTTGCAAAACCAACAATAAAAAAAGTACTCAAAGCAACTTCACCAAGAGCAATAGCTGCCCCTACAGCTAAACCTTCTCCAAGATTATGAAATCCTATTCCAATTGCAATCATTAAAGAGATTGCCAATCCTTTAGATAATTTTGAAAACTCTGTCTTTTGAGTTAATTTTTTGCCTATCCCATACAATGCTAAAAATGATAAAATGATTACGGTAGCAATTAGTAATTCACCATTGAAAACAGATGATAGATGATTTTCTGAAATTTCAGTGGCTTCAATAACTGCATCTATTCCAAGAAATATCAATAATCCCATAGTAAACGCAAGAAAGAAATTAAATGCATTTTTTCCTAATTTTTTGATAAATGGATACCACAAAAGACCTATCATTATTGGTACCACGCCTATCAAGAAACCAATCATTCCCAAAAACACAAATAAATCTAAATCAGGTTCCAGTGATGGAAAAGCTGCTTCAACTCCTTTGGCAAACCTAGTACCGTCATCAATAGTAACACCAATTTCATATGGTTGACCTTCATTCCAGTCAAAAGGAATTCTTACAAGTGCAGTTTCAAATCTTTCTAACGAAGTATCGGGCTCTATAGCAGCAGGCTGAATACGATCATTTACATCTGCCAATACAACATTCACATTAACTGGACCAGTATTTCTTACGGTTGCTTGAATTTCATTCCTAGTAAATTCAATTTTTTCAATTGATACTTCAGGAAGTACAATGCCAAATTGTAAAAAAGATGATGCAGGACCTAAAAGAAATGCAATCATGATAATTAACAACACAATTGGTGCAATAGCACTAATTGCAAGTACAGGCTTAGATGATGTCATCATACTCTACTTGTGTATCAAAATCATCAGTATTTTCTTTTACAAGAAATGAACTGACCCAACCTTTTTCTGAAAATTCTGTATTATGTGCATGGAACATATACAATCCAGGATATTTGTAATTAAATTCCAGAATTTGCCTATCACCTTGAGACATTGTTAACATATCATTATAACCAGATGGTACAGTGTCAGTACCCGCAGGATAATGATGGAATAAAGTTCCATGTAAATGGAAATTATTTACTGCATCAAACTCTAAAATATTTACAACGTATGCACGTATGTTTTGATTTGCATTAATTTCAATTGGATGATGTTGATAATAAAATGGAACTGTGTTTGCAGCATAGAAATTATTTTCACCATCAAAATCAGTATCAAAACCGTTCAAAACAAATACAAATTCATCAGCAGGTTCACGAGGTTCTTTTGGATCTACAATATAGGCACCATAAAGACCATGATTGATATGTTCCTCAACCGGATGAACATGACAATGATAGAGGTGTAAACCTACAGGTTCTGCATAAAATTCATAGGTAAATTTACCACCAGTTCCTATGCTTTCAAATACACCATCCATCTCGGCTTTGTGAATTCCATGGAAATGCAAACTGTGTGGTTTTGAACCTTCATTTGTGAAATGAATTCTTACCAAGTCTCCTTCTGTTGCACGAATGGTTGGACCTGGTACTGAGTCATTGAATGTCCACACATTGTAAAATACACCTGGAGATACTTCCATGATTTGATCATCTCTTGCAGTAATGTAGTATTCACGAAGAATGGTTCCATCATCTAAAACAGTGACCTCACCATAATCAAATTCTTTCATGAATTTATCAGGGTCAAAATCTAAGGCTTGACCATCATATCCAATAGGATCAATTACATCACCAGTTGTTTGTATGACTAATCCAGTATGAGTTAGAAAAGTTCTAGGAGATTCTTCTGCTACTATTACACCTGGTACTACAAAATACAAGCTTGAAACAGCTACTATGGCTATGAGAATATAGAACATTTTAGCAGATTGAATTGTACTTTGCATATCTGAACTACAATTCAGTATATATATAAAATTTAGCCTAGGCTAACTTTTTTAGCCATAACTAAATTTTTCACATATAACAAATACAAATTTATCCATGAAAAGTGGAAATCATTCATGTCAAATTTGACAAAATATTTGGTAATTGTTGGAATTATGATAGCAGTTGGAGCAATGTTACTAATTTATGGTTCTCAAACAATTACAGGGGATTTAGTTATAGAAGAAGGAAGAATTAATTCACTAACCCAATTAGAAATTAAAGCAGAATTAGATCCAGAAATCAACACACAAGGTGTTTATGCAGTTCAGACCATAGAAGGAAAAGAATATGACATTTCAGCTAGTGTCATAGATCCATCAGGAATTAAGATTAGAGATGTATCAATTAATAGAAATTCATTTGAAGATAATTTTGAAATTGATGACATAGGAATTTACACATTAATCATCAGTACAGCAGAATTAGAAGAAATACCATTAGTTGGAGGAATTGGTCATGTGCCAGAATCGACAGGAGTTACAATTTCAATTGCAGGGTTTATTGTTATTGTATTAGGAATGATCGGAGTTGTAGTAATTGGATTTTTGATAATTAAACAAAGAAAGAATAAAACTAGTTAAGATATCCATCCATCTTTGCCAAACCTGCATCAACATTTTCAAAATTATGTGCAGTTTCCATTAAGTTTGCCAGTTTTTTTGAATCAACAGAATATTCAGCCTGTGAATCAGATCCAATCTTCCCAACAAATTCATGCTGTATAAGATAAGATAATTTTTCGTCTAAGTCGTTAGGAGTCATCTGAAATTTTTCAGTCAAAAATTCACACTTTTTTGGAGAATTTTCCATTTCAGCCAAGATTTCAGATATGTTCTCATCAAAAACAGTATCCAGAATTTTTTGTGTATGTTCATTAGACTCATTCATAATCAAAATCATCATTTTGAGTTATAATACCATTCGATTAGAATTATTCAAAAATAGGCACAAAATAGAGCATGGTTTTTAATGGGGCTATAGAAAATCTTGCTACTTGAGCGAACAATACGAAAATCTGGTAAGAATATTGGGAAATGATATTCATGGTGAATTGAATATGCTGATTGGTCTAAACCAGATTAAAGGAATTGGATATATGTTTGCAAATTCAATGCTTCAAGTTTTAAAAATATCTCCACATCAAAAAATTGGTAATCTTACTACTGAACAGATATCCTCAATTGAAAAGATTATCGAAAATCCTAAGGCCGCAGATTTCCCAACCTGGTTTTTGAACAGAAGACAAGATGTTCTAACAGGTGAAGATTTACATTTTGTTACATCAGATATTGCATTTAACATTAGAAATGATATAGAAAGAGAAAAGAATCTTTTCAGTTGGAGAGGTTATAGACATATGTATGGATTAAAAGTTAGAGGTCAACGCACCAGATGTACAGGCCGTAAAGGTGGTGCAGTTGGAGTTGCAAAAGGTGGTAAAGTTCTACCTAAAGGAGGAGCAGGAGCACCAGCAGGTGGCGGAGCTGAAGTAGCCGATGGCGCAGCACCAGCA
>JABGTD010000056.1 GCA_018647405.1 Nitrososphaerota archaeon
AGATTGCGGCGCAAGTTTTGAACTTAGCAAGGCATCCGAAGGTTTTGAGTTAAAACCAGCTCAAACAGTCGGAGAGGATTGGGGACAGTGACCGGCAAAATTTCAATCCTTTACGATACAATCCGTCTTGAAGAAAAATTATTAATTGAATCTGCAAAGAAAAATGATATTGCAGTAGACATGCTAGATTGTAAAAAATTATTTTTGGATTTGAATGAAAAAAATTGCCTAGAGGGACCAGTGTTACAAAGATGTGTTAGTTATTATAGAAATTTACATTCAACAGCAGCTCTTGAAGGCCAAGGTGCCAAAGTAGTGAATTGTTTAAACACAGGCATCTTTGCCGGAAATAAATTATTCACACATATGTTATTACAGAAAGCAGGAGTTCCAACACCAGATGCAACAGTTGCATTTTCAAAAGATTCTGCATTAGATGCACTAAAAAAACATGGATTTCCAAAAATAATCAAACCAACAGTTGGTAGTTGGGGAAGAATGGTTTCTAAATTGAACGATATGGATGCTGCAGAAGGAATTATAGAAGGAAGAGAGGCAATGTATCCAATTCATCACATTCATTTTCTAGAGGAATTTGTACAACGTCCACCAAGAGATATTCGTGTAATTGTAATAGGAGATAATGTTGCAGCTGGAATATATAGGAATTCAGGCGATGGGAATTGGAAAACAAATACACATCTTGGTGGTTCTGCTGAAACATGTGAGATTACTAATGAACTTGAAGACATATGTATTAAAGCAAAAGATGCAGTGTTTGGAGATATTGTAGGAATTGATCTAATGGAGAGTAATGAGAAAGGTATGGTCGTACATGAAATAAACAATACAACAGAATTTAGAAACGTTGTTAGAGTTACAGGTGTAGATATTCCTGGATTAATGTTAGAACATGTTAAGGGGCTGGCATAGATGGATGAACATTTAGAAACTTCCAGATATGCAATTAAAACTTTAGAAAAAGCATTACGAATTTACACCCCATCATTAAGTGAAAAGGCTTTGGCCGATTTTCTTGCAGATAGATGTGATGATTTAGGATTCAGAGATATTCATCAAGATGAAGTTGGAAACTTGATTGCAACTAAAGGTTCAGGTAAACCAAAAGTGATGCTATGTGGCCACATGGATGTAGTTCCAGGAAAGATCAAGGTAAGAATAGAAGGGGACATGTTACACGGTAGAGGTGCCTCAGATGCAAAAGCACCACTAATTGCAATGTTATTTGCCGCTGCAAGTATAGGAGAAAATCAAGGAACTGTAACATTTGTTGGTGCAGTTGACGAAGAAGGTAATGCAACCGGAATAAAGAATTTGGTGAAAAATAAGCCTGATGTGGATTATGCAATTTTTGGAGAGCCAAGTAGTATTCAAAAGGTTACAATTGCCTACAAAGGTCGTTTAGCAATTAATCTCAGAGTGAATGTAAAAGATAGCGCTCATGCAAGTGCACCATGGTTGGCAAAAAATGCGATAGAAGAAATATCATCAGTTTCAACTGAATTAAAAAATAAATTAGAATCTAGTCAGGAAGAGAAAAGTAAAGGAATGATGCTTACTGCCACCCTGACAGAAATTCGTGGAGGTACAAGTCACAATGTTACACCAAAAGAATGTGTAGCAACATTAGACATCAGAATACCAGTGGACATGAATTGTAATGATATTGAAGAGAAAATTACCAGAATAGTCAATGAAATATCAAAAGAGAGAGAAATTGAAGTTTTGTATTCAGTAATAGATGAGACAGAACCATTCGAGGCAGCACACAATTCGCCATTAGTAAGGGCTCTGACATTATCAGTGTTAGATGTAGAAAAGAAAAGACCAATGTTAATTAGAAAAACAGGTACAGGAGACATGAATGTTATAGGAAATCAATTAAAGATACCAGTAATTACATACGGGCCAGGAGATCCTCATGAAGCACATACAATTGATGAAAAAGTTTCAATTGATGAATTTGTCAAAGGAATAGAAATTCTGAAAAAATCACTACATCATTTAAAAAGACTACATGATAGAACGAAATAATGCTGTGGTTTATTGGATTAGGTATTTCAGGTATTTCAGAATTATCAGATAGTACATTAGATGTAATAAAAAATGCAAAAATTGTATATTTAGAATCATTTACCAGTCCCATTTCAGAAACTGAAAAAAAACAGATAGAAGGTATTTCAAATGGAGAATTTAAGACTGCAAAACGATGGTTAGTTGAAGATGGTAATGAAATTCTAGAAAATGCAAAAAATAAAGAAACAGTATTAATTTCATATGGCGACCCATACATTGCTACAACACATCTTGAGTTAAAGACACGAGCTATGAGAGATGGTATAGAAACAAAAACAATTCATTCATCTTCAATCGTTTCATCTTTAATTGGAGAAGTAGGATTACACTATTACAAAGTCGGGAAGGTGTTAACCATCATGAATGATCCAAAATCAATGATTACACCATATAATACAATTTTTGATAATTTGTTGAGTAAGACACATTCGGTAATTTTACTTGAATATAATGAAGATAAATCATTTTTCTTAGATCCAAAAGATGCATTAATACTATTATTAGATGCTGAAAAAACACAGAGTCGGAAAGTCATTTCAGAAAAAACTTTTGTAATTGTTGCATCTAGAATTGGAAAAAATGATCAGAAAATAATTTCAGGGAATATATCAAATTTAATCAAGAAAGAATTTGGAGAATCCCCACACAGCATAATCATACCAGGCAGATTACATTTTACAGAATCAGATGCTCTCAAGACAGTTACAGAATGCTTTGATGAACCAACCGATAACTCAGCAGATATCAAAAGTATTTCTGAACAAATGATTGAAAAATATGTTCCAATGGTGAGAGAAGCGCTAGAGGAAATTAAACCCCATTATGACAATCTTAAAGAATATGATGATGTTTTGATAAATGCAAAATTGTATATCGATGATGCAGAAAATTTTCTAAAAGAAGGAAAAAAGGAATATGCCGTACTGAGTATCGGTTATGCAGATGGTCTAGTTGATGCATTACGTATTGCAAAAGGTTTTGACCCAAAAATGTGATATCGATGAGTTGAAATTGGACTGAACATGAATGAAAACAATATGAAAACACTTTCAGACATACAAAATTTATCTTCAAAAATTGTTTTGGCGGGAGGTGTTTTTGACATAATTCATCCAGGACACATCAATACATTGAATGCTGCAAAGAAACTAGGAGATGTTTTAGTTGTGGTGATAGCGACAGACAAAACAGCAGTAAAAATGAAAAAACGTAAGCCACTACATAGTGCACAATTAAGACAAGAATTAGTTTCATCATTAAATATGGTGGATTTATGTATTATTGGAAATGATGAAGATATTTTTAAAACAGTAGATTTGGTTAAGCCTCAAATAATTGCATTAGGTTATGATCAAACTCATCAAGAAAAATTCATTACTGAAGGGTGTAAGAAAATAAACTTGGACGTAATAGTAGCCAGATTAGAATCGCCAAGACCTGAAACTTCAAGCTCAGTGATTCAAAAAGAATATGGCGAAGATATTCATGGTCTTTAAGAGAAATTATCTAAGATAGAAATTTTGACTTTAACATTTGATTTATCAGAAATTTTTAATGCTTTTCGTATATTATTTTTTGAAATGAATTCAACAATTGTCGTGTCATGATGAGTTCGTTCCAATAAGATTAATTCACAATCAATTTTATTATTTATTTTTGATTTGAAACATTTCACCCATCCAAAGGTTCTCTTACCATCAGAAAATGGACTAATTTTTATTCCTTCATAGTTTGACAATTGGGAGATAGCCTCAGAAAACTTTTTTTCTTTAATCTGTACATTTAAGGTTCCAGGGTATGGGATGTATCCCAATTTTGATTTGAATTGTTTCGTGTATCCCTTCATTGACATATAGTATGCTCCTTCTCCCATTCCAGAAGTTATTGTTCCAGTAAAAGTTAGAGAATTAGATGATTTGGAAATTAATTTTGATAAAAGATTGTGAAGTGTCGATAATTCAACAAATCCATTAGAAGTGATTTTTATTGATTGTTTTCTTCCAGTTTGAATTCTTTCGATAAATCCACCCATTTCTAATTCTTTTAAATGTAAAGATGCAGATTGTTGAGATTTACCTATTTCTTTTCCAAGCGAAGTGGTAGTAATGTTAACAAAATTATGTTTTCCTCCTTTGGATAAGATGTGTGCTAAAGTTAGAAGGTGTTGTGTCTTTAGATCAGTCATTAATTAGATGCTATGCCAAGTTCTCTAAATGTTTTTAATGATACGCCATCAGAGTCAGATAATTTTGCAGTTCTATGACCAATGAGGTTTTCAATACCTGCAGTTTTTGCAGCATCAACTAGTCTTTGAGTAATTATTCCATCTAGAATTAGATATTTTATTCCAGATTGACCAGTGACTTTTCCAACTAATTCAGGAATTGCAACTCTAAATACTTCAGCCTCACTTGAATCAAGTGCAATCGCTTCTAAAGATCCATTTAATTCCGAAAATTTATTTTTACATAACTCTGCAAGAGGTCCATCATCTACATTTTTAATTTCAGGTGCAGATAATTCTTCTTCCATCTGTTTTTTAACAGGACTCAAAAGTTCATCAACTCGTTTTGGGGTTAATTCTTCAACTTCAATTCCAGTATCAGCACGTAATTCAAGATCAATATGTACAACAGATTTTAATTCTTTCAAAATGAATCCACCAGCTCTATCACCATCTGTAAATGCTACAACCTTTTCTTTTTCTTCACATATTTCTTTAATTGATTCATCAATTCGTCCACCTTCAAATGCTAATGCATTATCATAACCAGCTCTTAAAAGATTTATTATATCAGCGCGTCCTTCTACAAGAATTATCCATTTAGAATCAAATATTCCTGTACTACAATGAAGTTTTTTAGGACCGTATGTGGTAATTTTTTCGGAATTATTTTCATGAACTTGTTCAAGCATTTCCTGTCCTTCACTGACAGAGTTTGTAGACCATTTTTGTTTAATTTCTTTAGCACGTTGTAAGATATCTTGTTTTTTTGTTGCACGTACATCATCGATTCCTTCTAATCTGAATTTACTATCAAATGGACCAACTTTATCTATGCTTTCAATTGCAGCAGAAATTAATGAACAGGTATCAATATCAGTACTCATTGGCAATAATGAATCACCTTTAGTATTATTTTCAGACTGGAACGTATTTACTTCAATTCGACCGACCTTAGATACTCTTTGCAATTCATTCAGATTCATTTCAGGTCCCAAAAGACCTTCAGTTTGTCCGAATATAGCGCCGATTATATCTGCTCGTTCGACAAGCCCATCAACTTCGAATGAAAGTTTAACGTGATACTTGACAATACCGGTATATGGCAATTATTTATCATCTCCTTATTATTCAATATTCACAGGTATAATTTGAGATTTATAAACGATTTGAATAAATTAAATGAAAAATAGAGAAAAAAGAAAAATGTTTACTCAGTACTGAATGAAGAGCCACATGAACAAGATTTTGTTACATTTGGATTGTTGATTTTGAAACCAGAACCCATTAGGCTTTCAATATAATCGACATTTGCGCCATTGAGATGATCAATGCTCATACTGTCAACTAGTACTTTAACACCATTTTCTTCCATTATGCTATCATCTTCTTCAGCTTCTTTTTCAAAGCCCATTCCGTATGATAGACCAGAACAACCACCACCTTGAACGTAAATTCTTAGAAACTGTGGTTTACCTTCTTCTTCAGCCATAAATTCTTGAATTTTTTCAGCGGCTTTTGAAGTGATTGTGACTAACTTTTGTGTTTTAGGTTGTTCTAATTCTGCAGATGCTTGTTGTGGTTTTGGAGGTTCAGCATGAGCCTCGTGATTTGTACCACATCCACACCCATGATCATCATGTGATTCATGAGCTGCATCGTGAGTTTGTTCAGTTGCCATACAGATTTTTAATCCTCAAATTATAAGAAGCTTTTCCCCCTTTGTATGGTATTAATAAAGAAAATAAAGAGAAATAGGAGTTCTATTTTTTTGATTTATTAACAAAGTCTACCATGCGTTGTTCTCTATCAGGATCAGAGAAACAATTTCTCCAGGCCAATAGTTCGACACCTAATCCAGTATCTAGATCTGCATTTCGTCCTTTGTTAATAGCTGTTTTTGACATGCGAACTGCGAGTGTAGCGTTTGATGCAATAGTTTTTGCCATGCTCATAACCTCTTCCATTAGAGATTCTAAGGGAACGACATTATTTACAAGACCAATTTCTTTTGCTTCAGCAGCCTTGATCATTTTGCCAGTATAGACAAGTTCTTTTGCTTTTGCAATACCAACTATTCTCATCAATCTTTGTGTTCCACCCCATCCAGGAGGGATTCCAATTGTAACTTCAGGTTGGCCCATTCTTGCATTTTCAGATGCGATTCTAATGTCACAAGACATTGCAACTTCACAACCACCACCCAATGCAAATCCATTTACTGCAGCAATTGTTGGTTTTGAAACATTTTCAACAGTTGCAGTAACTTCTTGTCCAAGCTTTGCGTATACTTCAGATTCATCAGCAGATATTTTTGACATATATTCAATGTCAGCTCCAGCTGAGAATGCTTTATCACCTTCGCCAGTCAAAACAATTACTTTAACACTATCATCTTTATCGAGTTGCTGAAATGTAGAAATAATTTCTCTTGCAACATCAATATTCATAGCGTTTAGCTTTGTTGGGCGATTAATCTTTACGACACAAACGCCTTCATCTTTGCTTGTTGTAATCATTGACATGATAGAAAACGAATAGAATGTGAAATTAAATGTTGTCTATTTTCCACGAACTTTGCCCCATTGGGCTAGTGCAGATGCGGCGGCAATCCAAGTTCTAAGGTCTTGGTAAACTGGGACATTGTGTTTTTCAATCAGTTTAATCATTTTTTCAGTATATGGTCCACCATTTCCACCACATAAGATTGGCTTTTTTCGTTTCTTTGATAGTGCAGCTAAATGTTGGACAATTGTTTCTTCAAGAGGATCATCTTGAAAAACGAACCAAGGCATTGCGATGTCAATATTTTTGTCTGCCAAGAATTGTTCAAGAACAAAATTGTAATCACCTGCAGTTGCACCACCACCAACATCAGCTGGATTTCCATTATGAATTGGGACAGTTGGTGGGAAATGTTTTTGAATTTTTTTACGAGTTTTAGAATCTAATTTTCCAATTGTAAGTCCTAATCGTTCTAAATGATCAATTCCACCAATCATAGGACCGGCTCCATTACTTGTCATTGCAACACGATTACCATTTGCATGTGGTTGCCATGCCATTGCCTTTAAGACACCTACTAATTCCTGATAACTGTCAACTGAGATAATTCCTGCTTGTTTGAATGCACCCATTATCATTGCATTAGAACCTCCAAGTGAACCTGTATGAGATGCCGCTTGTTTTGCACCAGCTGCAGTTCTTCCACTCTTCCAAATAATAACCGGTTTTTTCTTTTCTTTCATTACACGTTTTGCAGTATTGATGAATTTTCTTCCATCACCAAATCCTTCAACATATAATCCAATTACTTTGGTTTGAGGATCGTTTGCAGCATACCATATCATGTCTGCTTCATCAACATCAGAGCGATTACCAAAGCTAATCATTTTTGATAGACCAAACAAATCTGCACTTTCTAGCATACTAATTCCCATAGTTCCACTTTGTGAAAAGAATGCAACGTCACCAAGCTTTGAACGAACCATTCTTGCTTGTCCTTGAAATGCACAATCAAGTCTATTTGCTGCATTGAACATTCCAATACAGTTAGGACCAATTACACGAATTTTATGTTTTAACGATAATTCTTTAACTTCAGCTTCCATTGCAGCTCTATCACCACCAAGCTCTTTTCCACCGCCAGATACAATTACTACATTATGAATTCCTTTCTTTGCACAAGTTTTCATTATTGGTCCACATGCTGAAAGATCAACACAAACAACAACAAGATCAACTTTTTGTTTTATTTCATCTAATGAAGGATAACATTTCATTCCAAGAATTTTCTTTTGCTTAGGATTAATTGGATAAACTTTACCTTTGTAATCTTGTTTTCCAAGTGCATCTAATACAGAATTACCAATTTTTCCCGGGGTTGCAGAAGCTCCAACTAATGCAACAGATTTTGGTGTGAAGAATTTTTCCATTGATGCAATGACTGGTTTTGCTTTGGAGATTGAATTTTTTCTTAATTCTTTATTGAGAATAATTTTTGCATCTACTACAAAGTAAGATTTTGGATATACGATTACAGGATTAAAGTCAATACTGTTGATATAATTTGCATTTTCAACACCAATTTTTCCAATTTGAACAAGTGCCTTTGCTACCATGTTTGTATCAATTGGTGTACTACCACGAAAACCTTTGAGAAGTTTTGAGCCTTTTAATTCATTCAACATTGATTTTGCATCTGATGTAGTGATTGGAAGCATTCTAAACGCAACATCCTTGAAAACTTCAGTCATTACGCCGCCTAATCCAGCCATAATCATTGGTCCAAATTGTGGGTCATTTTGTATACCTACAATTAATTCAACGCCACCTTTTGGAACCATTTTTTCTAAAAGGATTCCTTTTACGTCAACACCTTTCTTTTTAGATAATCTACCATACATGTCATTGAATGTTTTTTTGACATCAGCAACATTATCAATACCAACTTTTACTCCACCAACATCAGTTTTATGGAGAATTTGTGGAGATACAACTTTCATTACTAATGGAAATCCTAATTTCTTTGCCTGTTTTGCGGCTTCATCAGCAGATTTTGCTAGAGCAAAACCAGGTACCTTAACACCATATTTCTTTAAAATTCCTTTTGAGGATTCTTCAGTGATAACTTTATGATCAGTTTTGATTATTTCTTCAAAGGTACTTTTTACAGAAGACATTATTCGATCGATGAAAAAATTTTTCGTTATATTAATCTTTGATCAAAATTTTTGTTTAAGGCCAGATACCTTTGTGTTCAAATGCTTCCATGACTCTTTGT
Source organism: Nitrososphaerota archaeon (assembly GCA_018647405.1). Classification (GTDB taxonomy): domain Archaea; phylum Thermoproteota; class Nitrososphaeria; order Nitrososphaerales; family Nitrosopumilaceae; genus Nitrosopelagicus. The sequence goes on from JABGTD010000056.1 coordinate 9,105, forward strand.
ACTGCGAGAACCATTGCTGCACGTCTCATGTCAATTTTGTACTTTTTAGAAATATCATAACTATCTTTTAGACCTCTTACAATATTTGCTTCCATTTTTCCTGCAACTTCATCAAAGCTCCAGTAATATCCCATGTTATTTTGAACCCATTCTAGATATGATATACAAACACCGCCAGAGTTTGCAAGAATGTCAGGAATAACCATAATTTTTTTCTTGTAAATAATTGGATCCGCTTCAGGTAATGTTGGTCCATTTGCAGCTTCACCTATAATTTTACACTGTAATTTGTTTGCAAGTTTAGCATCAATTTGATTTTCTAATGCACCAGGGATTAGAATTTCACATTTTGTTGTCAATAGCTGTTCAGTAGAGACTTTTTTACTTCCCGGAAAACCAACTACACTTCCTTTCTTCTTCTTATGTTCAATTAATTTACTAACTTTAAATCCATTTGGAACAATTATTGATCCTTTAGAATCACTTGCACCAATACATTTTGCACCCATCTTTTCAAGATATTCACCTGCAAAAGTAGATGCGTTTCCAAATCCTTGTAAAACAACTTTAGCACCTTTAAGATTAATTTTTAGTATTTTGGCTGCACCTCTAACACAATATGCAGTGCCCAATCCAGTTGCAACATTTCTTGCAAGAGAACCACCCATTGGAATCGGTTTTCCAGTAATTACACCTGGAGAGTATTTGTTACCATTCATCTTGCTCCAAGTATCCATAATCTGTGTCATTTCTTTTCCAGTTGTATAGACATCAGGTGCAGGAATGTCTTTTTGAGGTCCTATTATTTCGCCAATTTTATATGCAAATCCTCGAGTTAATCTCTCTAATTCCCCATCACTGAGTTTATCTTTTTTTGGATTAACAAAAATTGCACCTTTACCACCACCAAGTGGCACATCAACTACAGCACATTTCCATGTCATCCAAGATGACAAAGCCATAACTTCACGTTCCATGTATGGTACGCCACCATCAGGATCAAAATATCTAATTCCACCTTTGTATGGACCACGGTCGTTGTTATGTTGTGATCTAAATCCAGTGAAGACACGTATTTTTCCATTATCCATTTTTACAGGAATTTTAACACGGAGAACTTTATTTGGCATTGCAAGGTATTCGCGTATGCCTTTATCTTTAATTTTTAAAACGTCACAAGCATCATTAACTTGTTTTGTTGCATTAGCAAAAGGATCATGTTTTACCAAGATGAATATTGTGTAATTTCAAATTATACTTAAAAGTATCTTTCAGAAATATCAAATTTTTTATCATCTAATGTAATAGATAGTTTATGAAAATATTAGTTACCGGAGCAGGTGGTTTCATAGGCTCCAGACTATCAAAGAAATTGATTTCAGAGGGCCATGATGTTTACGGGGTATTTCATGACTCTCCATGTCAGATAGATGGAATTCAAGTTATTAATGCAGATTTAAGAGAAGATGATTTTGATATTCCAGATATTGAATTTGATGTTGTTTTTCATCTAGCAGCTGCCACTCCACTAGTTAAAGACAAAAAGAAACAAAAAAGAATCAATTATGATGGAACTGTAAATTTATTCAATAAAATTAAAGATAAGACAGATTTCATAATTTATGCATCAGGATTAGGAGTATTTGGTAATCCAAAGGGAATAGTTGATGAACAAAGCCCTATCAAACCAGATACAGATTTTGTCAAGATAAGATTAGATGCACAAAAATTTCTCGAGGATTCATGTAAGGAAAATAATATTGGGTTTTCAGTGTGTTATTTTGGCGATGTATATGGTGATGGTAGTTGGTTTACAGAGATGGTGGTTAAGAAATTAAAGAGTGGAATGATGAAGACTCCTGGAAAAGGTGATTATGACAAATGCTTCATACATGTTGAGGATGCAGTGGGAATTTTAATATCTATTGCAAAAAATAATTTAAAAGATCAATCATATGTTTGTGCAGATTCAACCTCAGTTACATTCAAAGAATTTGTGGATTATACAGCAGATAAAATTGGAACAAAACATCCTGGAGGAGTTCCAATGTTTCTTGCAAAAGGAGTATTGGGAGGAGACTTGGTAAAATTATTAACAACTCCTATGAAAATTTCAAACAAAAAAGTTTCAGAGATTTACAGTTTTGTTTACCCTTCATACAAAGAAGGGATCAATTCAATTCTTGATTCATAGATTAGTATCAGTGCCTAAAAGAACTAACCCTTAAATTGACTCAGTAACTAAGTTTTTCATTATGATGCCAAATCGTGGTTATGACATGACACCAACTATGTATTCACCTGATGGAAGAATCTATCAAGTAGAATATGCATTAGAGACAGTCAAACGTGGTACACTAGCAATAGGAATCATGACAAAAGATGGCATAGTTTTGGCGGTTGAAGAAAAGACAAGAGCACTACAAGTAGAAGGAATTACACAGAAAATTTTTCAGGTTGATGATCATATAGGAGTTGCAGCTGCAGGTTATATCCCTGATGCAAGAGTTCAAGTAGACAATGCAAGATATTTTTCTCAAAGTAACAAATTAACTTATGATGAACCAGTAGACATTGAAACAGTCGCAAAACATCTAGCAGATCAAAATCATCAATTTACACAATATTCAGGGGTAAGACCATTTGGGGTTGCACTGATTATTGCAGGAATAGACAGAAAAGGCGTAAACGTTTACGTAATTGATCCTAGTGGAACTTACAATTCTTATTCTGCAATAGCAATAGGAACTGGTTCAGATGAAGTGAATGAATTTCTTGAAAAGAACTACAAAGAAGGGTTAACAATTGACGAAGCAGCATCATTAGCAATCGCTGCAATCAATCTAAAAAGTGAAGAAAAATCCGGTGTCGAACACATAAAAATGTCAAAAATTCTATCAGAAGGAAAAATGATAGAAAAAATTTCTACTGAAGACCTAAAGAAATTTGATGAGGCTGCAAAAGGCAAATTCATTAAATAAAATAGAATTTCTTAAGAATTGAATTATTAGAGTAAAGATTTTGATGTGGATATGGGTTTAGGAAGCTATTGGGGAGAAGTAATAGACGTACTTCGTGAAATTATACCAGTTTATGATAAAGTAAATTCATTCATTTCGTTAGGAAAAGATGTGGAACATAGAAACAGAGCAATTAAGGGCAGAGTGAAGAAAGGAGATAAAATTCTGGACGCAGGCTCAGGGTTCGGAAACATGTCAAAAACTGCAGCAAAGATTGTAGATAATGATTTAAAAATAATTCTTTATGATCCACTTGTTCCAATGTTAAAAAATACAGATAGATTATTCAATGAAAAAATGGATTCAGCATGTGGAGTATTTGAACATGTTCCATTTCAAGATAAAGAATTTGATGCAGTGTTATCAGGATATTCATTACGGGATGCAATTAGTTTGAAAACTGCAATTTCAGAAATGCACAGAGTTTTAAAAGAAGATGGTAAGTGGGTGATAGTAGATTTAGGAAAACCAGATGAACCATTTTTTAGATTTGGTGTAACATTTTATCTTAGGATGATTTTACCAATAATAGCACTGATAGCAGGAGGTAGACTTGGATTAAAGTTTGGTACATTGTATGGAACATACAAGCTTTGGCCACAAAATAAAAAATTAGAATCCATGTTGCTTGAGAAATTTTCAAGAGTAGAATTTGAAAAAGATCTTATGGGCGGAGCTATTATGGTTGCTGCATACAAATGAATAATAGATTAATTCTAGTTTACATAACCGGCATTTTAATTGGAATTTCATACGGATTACAAGGCCCATTGTTACCAGTTTTTGCAAAAAATGTAATAGGTGCATCATATGCAGATCTTGGAGCCATAGGGTTTGCCAATTTTATTCCATACATGTTCTTTCCATTATTTGTCGGCATTTTACTAAATCGTTTCAACAATGCACATCTACTTTCACTAGGAATTGGAATAAATTCAGTGTCAGTATACCTACTTTCAATTTCACAGTCAGTTCCAGAAATAATGGGGTATCGAGTTCTCACTGGAATTGCTCATGCGTTTTTTTGGCCACCATGTGAAGCAATTATTTCAAATGTAAGTAAAGGAAAAACTCGCGTCAGAAATATTGCAACATTTACCGGTTTTTTTACAACAGGATTCATGATAGGACCACTAATAGGATCAATTGTCTTAGAAAACTTTGATGAAAATTATAGATTCATCTTTGAAATCGCAACTTACGTGCTAGTAGCATCAATTGTTTCGGCAATTGGACTTTCAAGAAACAGACCAATTGTAAACCATGAAAAGTTTTCATTTTCATCAATCAAGGAAATAATAAAATTTCCGCAGGTCATTATGATGTTAATTTACTGTACTGCATCATTTGGGATAATTTTGAGCATTTATCCGGCATTTCTCAACGATAGGACCATGACTCCGGTCAACATTGAAATTTTATTTTTCATTTTTGGACTGTCCAGAATTATAACCCTCGTAATGGCAAGCAAGCTTGCTAAAAATACAAGCCTTACGCTGATTTTAGCAACCTTTTCCATAGCAGCAGGATTGGGATTGTCATTTTTTGTAGAAAGCATAGTTGAATTTGCAATTGCATTAACGCTGATGGGATTTGGATTCAGTATCTTTTTCCCACTGACACTGGAAATTATTTTGAGCAAAACAAGAAAAGAAATTTCAGGTACAATGATTGGAGCTTACGAAACCATATTTGGTGTAGGATGGGCTAGCGGACCGCTAATTGCAGGTGTAATATCCTACTTCTTTGGAAATGAAACGCCATATTTGGTGTTCTTTGTAATAGGAATTGGCGTTGCGATACTTTCAATATCAAAAAGAAAACTCCTGGAGCCTAGCAGGAATACAAATCTTTAATTTTAAAACAGAATAATGACAAGCATGGAATATTTCCTAAACATAATGGGAAGCGAATGGATGATAATCATTTTTGTTGCACTGATTTTGCTGTTTGGTACTAACAAACTTCCCGAAGCAGGTAAAAAAATTGGAAAGATGGTAGGGGAATATAACAAAGCAAAAACAGAAATGCAGAATCAAATCAACGATATGACAAAAACAGAACCAGATAATCCTACAATTGATGGACCAGTACAGACAGAGAGACAAAAATTAGAAAGAATGGCACAAACATTGAGAATTAATACTGAGAATAAATCAGATGTTGAGTTAAAAAATGCAATTGACGCAAAATTTGGACCTCAAGAAAATAATGCAGAAAATAAATTTAAGAACTAATTCTTTTTATTTAATCGATACACATTTTTTCGTAATCGTTTTTGTGCAAAATTATAATATTCTTTAACAATTTCAAATCCACAAAAACGTCTATCCAGCATTTTTCCAACTACTGCAACTTGACCAGAACCAAGAAATGGATCAAATACGATATCATGTTTTTTACTAGAATACATCATAATTTTTTTAATTATTTCAGCAGGTAGTTTTGTTGGCGTTTTATCTTCACCAGTCCAATATTCACGCTTAATTTCCCAGACATCTTCTTTATCTCGATAATGAAGGCTGTGGCCATCATCAGATTTTTCATTTTTCTTATATCTTGAAAATGAGTAAAATTTTCTTTTTTTAGGATTTTTACAAACATAAAGACAATGATAGTGAGATGTGACAAATTTGTTTTTTGTAACAACACCAAATTGATATTTCCAAATTATATGATTAACTACAGTTAAACCAACATTATCAATTGCAATCAATATATCTTTGAGATTGTTCCAACCTGAAAAAATATACATACTTCCTGATTCTTTCAATATACGATTAGCTTCAGAAATCCAATCATAACTAAATTGATAATAATTTTCAGGTAAAATTTCATTATAACCTTCTATAACATTGGAGCCTTTTCTGTTGTAATTTGCTTTTTTTGCTTTAAAATTAATGGCAAATGGAGGATCAGTAATTATTAGATCAATTTTATTTTTATCAATTAATTTCATTCCATCAAGGCAGTTTTTATTATAAATTTTATCAAAAATAATTTTCTGCATTAAATTATTCTCCACATATGATTACTTAAAAATTGAGTAAAAGAAAGAATGGAATATTTTATCATTAGAGTTAACGATAAGGTATCTTTGCTTTTTTCTTGTTCACTTCTGCCAATTCCTCTTTCAGATGTTTTTTGAGAAGATTTTCATGTTCCTTCTTATGCTTCCAGTATGCATTAAGACATGCCTGTCTGGTTTTTGCATGATTTAATGCAGTTGTGAATTTTTTATGGCTTTTAGCCACATCAGATGTATAACCTGTCATAATGCGAAGAAGTAAACATTGTAAATAACCTTTTTTGTTTTGTAATTATAATGCCAAGAATAAGACTATTACAGAGATAATCATCCATTACATTATGGAAAAAGTTGCATTAGTTACTGGTAGTTCAAGTGGAATCGGGTATGAAACGTCATTATCATTGGCAAGAGAAGGATATTTCACATATGCGACAATGAGAAATTTGGAAAAGGCAGATATTATAAAAAAAATTGCAGAAGAAGAAAATCTCCCTCTCAAAGTAATAAAATTAGATGTAGATGATGAGAATTCTATAGAAAATGCTGTAAAAACAATCATTGATGAAAAACAAAGAATTGATGTCTTGGTGAATAATGCAGGATATGGCATATGGGGAACTGCCGAAGATGTTTCAATCAAAGAATTTAAAGAACAATTCGAGACAAACTTTTTTTCAGTAGTCAGAATGATTCAGAAAGTTGCACCTATTATGAGAGAACAAGGAAGTGGCAATATTGTTAACATAAGTTCGATTGCAGGAAGAATAGGTTTTCCGGTTTCAACAGCATACATTAGTTCAAAATTTGCAATAGAAGGCTTATCAGAATCTCTAAGGTATGAACTTGGACCGTTTGGAGTAAATGTCATAATAATTGAACCAGGAGTAATCAAAACAAACTTTTTTGATTCAATGAGAACAGCAAAAAAAGCAGATGAAAGCGATGTTTTTAGAAATATTACAATAAAAGTGATTTCAGGTGTTAAAATGATGGCAGAAATGGGAACACCCCCAAAAGAAGTTGCAAGTGTGATAATCAAATCACTGAAAGAAGAAAACCCATTACCAAGATATGTAGTTGGAAATGATGCAGCGATGTTTTTAGAAGCAAAAAAAATGAAAACAGATATTGAATTTGAAAATTATCTGAAAAAGGAACTGTATGGGGAATAACTCCCAGATTAGAATATATACGCCAAAGATCGATTTTTGTCAAAGTCCGTAGGATTGTAAATTATATGAAATGGAAAAAATTAGAACATAATGGCATACTTTTTCCGCCAGATTATGAAACAAAAAAAATCAAAATTAAGATCAAAGGTGAAAGTGTAGATTTAGACATTAAACAAGAAGAAATGATTTACCAATGGGCAAAGAAAAAAGATACACCATACGCACAAGACAAAGTTTTTCAGAAGAATTTTGTAGCAGATTTTACAAAAACATTCGGGAGTAAATATAAAAAATTAGAATTAGGAGATATTGATTTTAAAAATGCATTTAATTTAGTGGATAAGGAAAAAGATGCAAAAGAACTTCTAACAAAAGAACAAAAAAAGGCGCTTGCTCTAAAACGTAAAGAATTGAGAGAGGAGATGAAAGAAAAGTTTGGAAAAGGTAAGATGGATGACAAGGAAGTTGAAATTGCAAATTACATGGCAGAACCTCCGGGTATCTTCATAGGCAGAGGAGAACATCCTCTACGTGGTAAATGGAAACCAAAAGTTACATCAAAAGACGTCACGTTGAATTTGGGTAAAGAAGCAAAAGTTCCAAATGGAGATTGGGGCAAAATTGTTCACGATAAAGAATCAATGTGGATGGCAAGCTGGACAGATTATCTAACACAAAAAAGAAAATATGTATGGTTAGCAGATACAGCAGGGATAAAACAAGACAGAGACAAGGCAAAGTATGACAAAGCAAAAATGCTCGCAGGGGAAATTGAAACGGTAAAAAATAAAATTGTTAAAGATATGGGAAGCAAGGACGCAAAAGTTAGAAGAATATCTACAGTATGCTGGTTAATCTATCGTACTGCAATGAGAGTTGGGGATGAAAAGGATCCAGAAGAAGCAGATACAGTCGGTGCAACTACATTAAGAAAAGAACATGTAACATTAACATCTGATGCAATAAAGTTTGATTTTCTTGGAAAAGATAGTGTAAGATGGCAAGAAACGGTTCCAGCAGTTGCAAACGATAAACAATTTCATGAAAATCTTAAAGAATTGACATCAAAAATTAAACCAACTGATGAAATTTTTGGTAATTTGACATCAAGAGATGTTAACGAATATTATAAAACTGTAGTAAATGGATTAACTGCAAAAGTTTTCAGAACATTTAGTGCATCTACAGTTGTATCAAAATATCTTAACGATAATGGAGATGTCAAAAAAAGTTCCCAAATGGAGAAGCTTTATCACGCAAAGCTTGCAAATCTAGAAGCTGCCAAAATGTGTAATCATAAGAGAACAATTCCTAAAACATTTGAACAATCTCTCCAAAAAAAGCGTGATACACTAAAAGTGGCAGAGAAAGCAACACCTTGGAAGAAAAATGAAGAAACATTGAAGAAAGCAGAAACTACAAAAACCAAAACTGATGCTCAAGAAAAGAAGCGAAAAGAGCGAATTACAAAGATTAAACAAATGATCAAAAAATCAAAGACAAAACAAAAAGAGAGAGTGGAGAAATTGAAATTCCAATTAGACCTCACAGAAAAAACAAGAGATTACAATCTCGGTACATCATTGAGAAACTATATCGACCCACGAATTTTCAAATCATGGACAGATGAAGTAACAGCAGATTGGGAAAAACTCTATACTTCAGCATTGCAGAAAAAATTCCTCTGGGTAAAGTCAGAAAATGAGTCATGGCAGAATGTTTCAAAACATTATTGATTTTAACATTTAATTGCCATATTTTTAGATAAAATTCATGCCGGGGTAGCTCAGCCTGGTTAGAGTGCCAGTTCGAATGGTAAACTCTAACGGTTCTTCCATAGAAGGCAATACTCATAATCTGGAGGTCGTGGGTTCGAAACCCACCCCCGGCATTACA
>JABGTD010000042.1 GCA_018647405.1 Nitrososphaerota archaeon
CATATCATTTTCAGAAATTCCTCCTACGTCATGTGTCATAAGATCAATTACGAGTTTATTGTAGACGTTAAACCATTCTGGATGGTGATTCATCTTTTGAATCTCTACAACTGCTATTGTCATGAATTTCCATGCCTCATCGAAATCAACAAATTCTATTTCTTTGTGTAATTTTCCATTTTGAACTGTCCATTCGGTTAATTCTTTCAGACCTTCGTCAATCTCATTATCTGAAAGTTTTACCAATCCCATACTATGGTGTAAAATATGAACAATAATAAATTATACAATCCAATTCACAAAATTATGAATCAACTATTAGATGAAATCCAACGTGCTATCAAAAATACTGTTTTGGATAATTCTGTTGGTGTTGCATTTTCGGGTGGTGTCGATAGTACCTTAATTGCAAAATTATTACATGATAGTGGATATGACATACATCTTTTGACTATTGGTTTTCATGATTCACATGACATAAATTTTGCAAAAGAAGTAAATGAAATTCTAAAATATAAACATGATATTTTAGAAATACAACTTGAATCTTTTCAAGAAATTAGTAAAAAAATTAATGGGATAATCAAAACAGATAACCTTTCCTGGAATGAAAATTCAATTGCATTTTACTATGTTTCAAAATTAGCTAAAGATTTAGGAATTTCTACAGTTGTAACTGCAAATGGAATTGATGAATTATTTTGTGGTTATAATGCATATCGTGAAGCAATTGGAGTTGGTGTTGATGAAGTAATGAGTGTTATGAATAAGAAATTAGAAAATGAGAAGAAAATGATGGTTGCAGTAAACAATGTTACTTCTAATTTCAATGTAAAAATATTACAACCATTGTTAAATGAAGAATTTATTTCATTTGCAAAAACTATTCCTATATCTGAAAAAATAATTGATGCTGATGATTTACAAAGGAAACATGCTATACGTAAACTTGCTATATGTTGTGGTGTACCTGAAATATCTGCTCATAAACAAAAAAAGGCATTACAGTATGGTTCTAAAATTCATAAACAACTTTTAAAACTTAGATAATTTCTTCACATCTAATTTTACATGTTTATGTACATTGTTTATGATGATTTGTGATGCTCCTAGATGTTTTTCAGGAATAAAAATACCTTTAATTTCTTTTTCTGTAAGTGATTTTGAAATAGCTTTATCTTTAATCAATGCGTCCATGTAATTCATTTTTTTATCATGAGCTTCAAATGCAACTCTTTGTACATCTCTGTATGCTATGAATCTTGGAATACCTTTTTTGATTAATGCTTCTAGAACAAATTCTGCAAAAATTTGACCCTTTGTGATGTATAAATTTTCTTGAATTCGCTTATCATTAATTTTTAGATTACTAATTATTTTAATCATCGTTTCAATCATCTCATCAAGTAAAATGGATGACATTGGTAATGTGAATCTCTCATTAGCTGAATTTGATAAATCTCTTTCATGCCACAATGGAATATTTTCAAATGATGTGTTAATTTGACTGCGCAAAAGTTTTGACAATGAAGAAATTCTTTCACTTTTTATTGGATTTCTTTTAACAGGAACTGCACTACTGCCCATCTGACCTTTTTTGAAATATTCTGATACCTCTCCAATTTCAGTTCTTTGTAGGTTTCTTATCTCAATTGAAATTTTTTCTAATGTTGCTCCTAAGAGTGATAATTGAAAAATATATTCTGCATATCTTTCACGTGGAATAATTTGTGTGGTAACTTTTGCAGGAAATAACAGTAATTTTTTTGCTACCCGTTCTTGAACTTTTACTGCATCTTTACCCATCAAAGAACCAGTTCCTACAACTCCAAGCGTTTTACAAATAAGAATTCGTTTTTTTATTTCATCTAATCGTTCTAGATGTGTTGCCATTTCTGATGCCCAATTGGCAAATTTCAAGCCAAATGAAATTATACTTGCATGTTGACCATGTGTTCTACCTACTGCTGGAAGTACTTTGTATTTCACGGCATTTTTTGATAATAGTAATGCAAGTTTTCCAACCTTTGGTTGAATTACTTTAATTGCATCTCTCATTTGCATAGAATTACTGGTATCTACAAGATCGTTACTTGTTAATCCATAATGTATCCATGGTCTTGATTCTTTTTTACATCTCTCTGCTAATGATTCTACTAATGCTGCGGTATCGTGATCACTTTTTGCCTCTAACTGCTTAATACGTTTAGCAGTAATCTTTCCTGAACGTGCTGCCTTTGCAATATCTTTTGCAATTGACTTTGGAATTAGATTTATTTCACTTTGAGATAATGCAGCAGCAGCTTCTATTTGTAATTGATAATCAACTTTTTTTTGTTCTCCAAAAATCTCTAGCATCTCTTTTGTGCCGTATCTTCCACTGTCTATAGGTAAAATTGCCACATTTAGTATGAATTTTTTACAAAAATAAACTTATGTCTGATCAGAAAATAAAATTAGAATTTGATCCATCAAAGTTGATTACTGCTCCTGAGAGATATTTTATCTCTTTTTCTACTATGGAACTAACAAAATTACCAATTTCTTGTGGTTCACCTAATCTTTCCATTGGCAAACTATCTGCATATTCTCCTACATTATCTACCAGTTCTTTTGTTCTATCTGTATTGATTGGACCTGGAGCTATATTGATCATAGTAATATTTCTAGAAGCAAATTCTTTACTCAAAATTTTAAAAACACTAGAAAAAGCGGCTCTGTATGCACTTGATATGATTAATTTTGAATTTGGTTCTTTTATTACATTTGATGTTATTGCAAAAATGTACCCTCCATCGTTAACCTTAATTTTTTGTAATAGCGTACAAAATCCAACAAATAATTGATTATGATATTTATTCCAATCTTCATTAGTAATTTTTGCAAATTCAATTATTGGTGGACCTCCTGTGTTTAACACTAAGATATCTGTCACATTATTTTTTTCTGCAAATTTATTGACACTCTCTAAATCTGACGTATCGATATCTATGCTTGATGCTGAAAGAACTTCCAAATCAAGTATTTTTAATGAATCTGAAATAGCTTTTCCAATTCCTCTACTACCTCCTAGAATGATAGCTTTTTTCATTAACTAGTGGAAATTGTTATTTAATTTAAATTGCCTGAAGAGATTTTTATCTTAGGAAATGACTAATTTACAACCAAAAAAAATTGGTGAAAATGAATATCAAATTGATGCAGATTCTTCTTTAGGAATGAAGGTACCAGTGACAATCTATGCTGATGAAACATTATTAAAAAAAATGATGACTGATAGAACGCTAAAACAAGCTATCAATGTATCTACCTTACCTGGAATTCAAGAACACGCAGTAGTTTTACCTGATGGTCATGAAGGCTATGGTTTTCCTGTGGGTGGTGTAGCTGCTATGGATGCTGAAGAAGGAATGATCAGTCCTGGTGGTGTTGGTTACGATATTAATTGTGGTGTTAGATTACTACGAACAAATCTTACTGAAGAACAAGTACGTCCGAAACTTGCTGAACTAGTAAATGATCTTTTCAAATCTATTCCATCTGGAGTAGGTTCTAAAGGAGCTGTAAGATTAACTCAATCTGAATTAGATGAAGTTTTAGTTAAAGGTGTTTCATGGGCAATTGATAATGGATATGGAACAAGTGATGATGCAAATGTTTGTGAAGAAAATGGACAAATAGCAAATGTTGATCCAAATAAAGTATCTGACAAAGCAAGGAAACGAGGACTACCACAACTAGGAAGTTTAGGATCTGGAAATCATTTTCTTGAAGTTCAACGCGTAGAAAAAATTCATGACGAAGAAGCTGCAAAAAGAATGGGAATACAAGAAGGTACTATCACTGTCTTGATTCATTGTGGTTCTAGAGGATTTGGTCATCAAGTTTGTAGTGATTATCTCAGAATTTCTGAACAGGTACAAGAAAAATATGACATTAATTTGGCGGATAGAGAACTTGCATGTGTTCCAAATACATCTGAAGAAGGTGAATCTTATAGAAAAGCAATGTTTGCAGCCTTAAATTTTGCATGGAGCAATAGACAAATGATAACTCATTGGACAAGAAAATCGTTTGAAAGAGTTTTTTCACAATCTGAATCTGATTTAGATATGAAATTAGTTTATGATGTGGCGCATAATATTGCTAAAGTTGAAAAACATAAAATTAATGGAGAACAAAAAAATCTTGTAGTGCACAGAAAGGGGGCAACACGTGCTTTTCCTGCGAACATGGATGATGTTCCTTCAAAATATAGAGATCTTGGTCAGCCTGTTTTGGTTCCTGGTTCTATGGGGACTGGAAGTTGGATTCTATTAGGTAGTGAAAATTCTATGTCAGCAAGTTTTGGTTCTACGGCTCACGGTGCTGGTAGAATGATGTCAAGATCAAAAGCAAGACGTGATTTTACAGAATCTGAAGTAAAAAAATCACTTAACGATAAAGGCATTTTTATAAAATCATTAACAAGAGATGGCGTGGTTGAAGAAACACCTCAAGCATACAAAGACGTTGATGCTGTTGTCAATGTCTCCCATAATCTTGGAATAGCAACTAAAGTTGCTAAATTAGTTCCAATTGGAGTCATCAAGGGATGAATGAAGAAGATAAAGAGTTAGAGTTGCTAAATGCTAAACGATTAGCTGAAATGCAAAAAAATCTATCTATTCAGGATCAGTCATCTAAAAATATAACTGAAGAAAGTCAAACACCAAAATTTTCATTACGAGATTATGTAGTAAATAGTCTAGGTCATCGTGGCATGGAAGTATTACAAAATGCTGAATATCAATTTCCAAATGAATCTAAAATTATTATTGAAAAATTAGGAGAATTGATTTCGTCAGGTGATATCAATGAAACACTGGATGGTGGAAAATTATTAGTATTGTTTAGGTCTGTGGGACTTAGTATTAGAATGGAAAATAAAATTAATGTTGAAAAAGATGGAAAATTCATTTCTATTGCAGATAAATTTAAAAAAACAACTAATGATGATGAATTATGACATATTACATTCAGATTAGTACGATTGATTGGCCTAAAGATAGAGTCATTTTTGAAGATACTTTGAATACATTAGAAAAATTATGTGATACTCAAAATGGGTATATTCTCAATGAACCTGTATCCAAATTTGGCTGGACATTTATTGATATGATCTTAAAAGCAGAATTACATATGCCTATGGAACAAGAATTTGCAGAACAAATTAAAAAATCTAAAGGTTCTAAACCTGAAGAAAAATTTACAAATTTTTTTGTAAAATATTTAGAAAATAATAACTGTAAAATAAAATTAAAGTTAATGCAATCTAACTAAACTCTTCTTCCACGTTTTCCACCTTTCTTTCTTGTTGTGTCATGTGGAATAGGTGTAACATCATCAATTTTTCCAATTCTAAATCCTCCTCTTGCAAGTGCACGAATTGCTGCTTGTGCTCCTGGTCCTGGAACTCTAGAACCAACTCCACCTACAGCACGTACTCTAATGTGCAATCCTGTGAATCCTTTTGTTCTTGCAGATTCTGATACCACATTTGCTGCTTTCATTGCTGCAAAAGGTGATGATTCATATCTATCTGCATTAACATGGTGTCCTCCGGAACTAATTGAAACTGTTTCTGCACCGGTTAAATCCGTAATGTGGATGATAGTATTGTTATAACTACTAAAGATGTGTGCAATGCCCCATTTATCTACCGCTTTTGCTTTTGTAGGTTCTTGTGGTTTTGCTTCTACAACCTCTTCAGTTGCTTCTACAACCTCTTCAGTTGCTTCTACAACTGTTTCTGGTTTTTCTTCAACAGCTTCTGACATAGATTTTACAGATTTTTTTGGCTTTATAAAAGAATGCCCTGAATTATCTAAAATGTTGCCATCCTTTGTCTTTGATGATAAACGAATCATTACCATCATCAAAAAACACTCCATTTCCTTTTGATACATGACCAATTTCAAATATGCTAATTTTATTCTTTTTTGCTAATGTATGAATTTTTTTTAAATTTTTGGGCGTTACTGTGAAAACTAATTCGAATTCTTCACCTCCATCAAAGACCAATCTGTTCAAACTAATCTTATTTTTTTCTGCAAATTCTATCACATCATCATTTGTTGGAATTTTTGTAATTAGAAATTTTTTCTTACTTTGATTAGATAATTCATTCAAACATGATGATAACCCGTCACTAGAGTCCATAGATGATGTGATATAATTTACTGATTCTTGACCAAATTTTAGTCGTGGTTTAGGTTTAAAAAAAAGATTTTTTGATTTTGTTGAAAAAGATTGAACTGATTTTCTTTTCTTCATAATTATTTCTAATGCAGATGCTGTATATCCAAAAGGTCCTGTAGTACAAATAACATCTTTTACTTTAGCATCGTTTCTTCTTATGAAATTTTTGACGTTACCAAATAATACTACATGTATTGAAATTTCATTACCTTGATTAGTATCTCCACCTAATAATTGAATTTTAAATTCTTTACATACTTTTGAAAAACCTTTAGATAATTCTTGAACCTGTTTTTTTGATATTGTTTTTGGTAACGTTAATGATATAATACAAAATTTTGGTATTATTCCTTTTGAAGCAAAATCACTTAAACTCGATACGACACTTTTTCTTGAAATATCTGATAATTTTGAACATTTTGGAATGTCTGTACTTTCTACTAATGTATCAACACACACTGCACATTGTTCATTCCCTAGTTTAAAAATTTCAACATCCTCTGAACGATTTTTTTTCTTATTCATTAATTCAATAATTTCCTTTTCACTTAATTTCTTCATAACAACTCTCAACTTTTTTTATCATTTCACTTTGTATTTTATGTAACAATTGATTATCATTTGATTCTGTTGAAACTCTAATGATATCTTCTGTATTTGATTTTCTAATCAATGACCATGTATTTTCATTAATGTTAATTTTGATACCATCTAATTGATCAATTTTATATTCTTTTTCAACTTTTTTTATCATTTCAATTATTACTTTGTCATGTAAACTAGATTTTATTGACACTTTGTTTCTAATCTGTGAAAAACTCTCAAAAAATTCTATATCTTTTTGAATAGATTCATCATCAATCATAGATGCTATTAACCCGCTAGTCAATAATCCATCTCTACACATATTGAATTTTTTCAGGATAAATCCACCGCTACTTCCTTCTCCTCCTGCATCTGCATTATTTTTAATCATCATCTGTATTACATTTGATTCCCCAACTTTGGATCTCCAAACTTCTCCTCCATGTTTGATAATGTATTTTTCAACTGCCAAACTACTGTCGATACTTAAAACAAATTTTTTAATTCCTAGTTTGATTGCTTTTACAACTCCTAGCCCTAGTGTGATATCTGAAGATTTTTTTTCACCATTCATTACTAAAATCACTCTGTCTGAATCTAAATCAAAAGCAAATCCCACATTTTTTGTTTTACTAATTAATTTCATTAATCCATCTGAAGTAGGATCAGGACCTCTTGAACATTCATCTAATTCATCATTTATTGTTTCAACATGACATCCGATTTCTTGTAATAATTTTGGAGCAATTTTTTTTGCAGATCCGCCACCAATGTCGACGGTAACATGTTGAGTTTTTTTTAATTTTCCAATAATATTTACTGCATCAGAAATATAATTTGATTTTGCAATAACTTCCTTACCGATATTTGATCTATTCAAATTTTTTCCATTTTTTACTATTTCAAGTTCTTCTTGTGTAATTCCTTTTCCATCGATAATGAATTTTAACCCATTCCATTCTAATGGATTGTGTGATGACGTTATGATTATGCCTGCGCCAATCTCTTTTGCTTTTCTAAATACAACTGGAGTTGGAATAATTCCTAAATTATAAACATCAATTCCTCTTTCTAACATTGTTGCAGAAACTATTTTTTCTATCATTTCTCCAGTAGTTCTAGTATCTCTTCCTATGACACATTTTCTAGTTTTAACTAATTTGGAAAAACCATCACAGAATTTTATCACATCTTCTGGAAGGAAATCGTTTCCATACACTCCTCTTATCCCTGATATTGAAATTTTCACTTCTTTAAACCAGAAACGCTTTTTATAAACTCTGAGAAGAAATCGTTCGTGCCTCGATAGCTCAGTCTGGTAGAGCGTTTCACTCGTAATGAAAAGGTCGTGGGTTCGGATCCCACTCGAGGCTTTAATTTCTTAATGAGTAATTATCTCTTAATTCATAATTAGTTTCATAAGGTGGACTATCTGGATTGAGTTCTAATTTTATTTTACAAATTACTTTGTTAAGTAAATCTTGTTCAAAACAGCTATCACTATATGTTTCATTAATAATTATTTTATCCATTTTTGCATTTTTAAAATATGAATTATGAATTTTTGTATTCTTTAAATTTGCATTTGTCAGATCACTTCCTCCAAAATCGGTATTCTTTAAACTTGCATTTGTCAAATTCACATTTCTAAAATTTCCAGAATTAAGATATGCTGAATTCAAATTTGCATTTGTCAAATTTGCATTTTCAAAATTAGAGCTTTTCAAAAATGCATTCTGTAAATTAATTCCTGTCAAATCTAATCCTCTAAAATTTTGTCCTGGCATGTGAATTCCGCTAAAATCAGCATTTCTTAAATCTGTATTTTCCAAAATAACTCCTATCATATGTGCACCACTGAAATTTGCTCCTTTGATACCTACTTCTTTGAAACTAACATTTTCCAAAAATGCTCCTGTCAAATCAGCACCATACAATTTTGATTCATCCAAAATTACATCCTTCAAATTCGCACCAGATAAATTCGCACCAGATAAATTCGCACCAGATAAATTCGCACCTACTAAATTAACCCCTGATAGATTTGAACCTAATAATTCTACATTTGTTAAATTAGCATATGATAAGTCAGATCCTTCAAAATCAACATGTGCCATTTTATTATTAGACATGTCTGAGTTTGAAAAATCTATTTTGTAAAATATTGACTCTGAAATATCCATATTATTGATATTTGAATTTGAGAAATTCTCTTCTTTAAGATTAGAATATTTTTTTAACATCTTCAGATCTGATTTTTCTTCAAATTCACTAATCTTTGTTTTTTTAACCTTATCCATGTTTACCCCATTAATTTTTGCTGTAGTGAAATCAGTTCCAAAAATTTTCGCATCTGTTAAATTGGCATTTTCCAAATTTGCATTTGTTAAATCCACATTTTGTAGATTTGCTTCAGTTAAATTCGAATTTTTTAGATTAACTGAGTATAGATTACTTCCTTCAAAATTAACTTTTTTTAGTGAATTTCCTGAAAAATCAGAACCGATTAAATTTGATTCTTCAAAGTTAGTTTCATACAAAATTGCAGTTCCTAGATATGTATATTGCATTTTTGTATGAGCCAAATTTGCGCCACTTAGATTTGTGTTATGAAAAATTTTCTTAGTTAAATCTTGACCGCAAAAATTTGCGTAGGATGCATCAACATTTGTAAATTCTGTGTTTGCAAGAATTGTTTTGTAGATGTATGCATGTTTTAAAGATGCATTGTTTAGATTTACATCTTCCATTATAGTATCTCTCAAATCAGCTCCATCCAAACTTGCATTTTCTAAATTAGCCTGATATAGATCTGCTTGTCTCAAATCAACACCAAATAACTTTGCATTACTCAAATCTGCACCTGATAAATTGGCACCTGTCAAATCTGCACCTGATAAATCCACATTATTCAAATCGGCATTTTTTAGTGAAACATGTCTTAGTATAATTCCAGTTAGATCACATTCTGACCAGTCTATATCGAACTGAGATGAAATCGTCATGTATGTTTCAAATGAATTATCTGTTTTGGAGTTTTCACAATCATTAATTTTTTTTAGTGTTTCCTGATGCTCTATTCCTTTCAAACTTGAAAATGAAGTATCTGTTGTAC
The DNA here is from genome assembly GCA_018647405.1 of Nitrososphaerota archaeon. GTDB lineage: Archaea > Thermoproteota > Nitrososphaeria > Nitrososphaerales > Nitrosopumilaceae > Nitrosopelagicus. The sequence continues at coordinate 9,941 of JABGTD010000042.1, forward strand.
TCCAAATTGTAAATATCACCAGGATAATTCCTAGAATAATAAACGAAAGATTGTTAATTTTTCTCAATTATTGATAGTTGGTAATTTATTATAAAAATTAAGATCTAATTATCATCAACTGTAATCTCGATGTCTGCTTGAAGCTCCTCTCCAAGTCCTTTCCACCATTCAATCTTATCTGTCATGCTCCCCAGAAATTTGTCTCTCTAGTCCTTTATAGATCTGCCGGTGTAGTTTTGATTGAGCTAATGATCTATTTCGATAAATTTTGATCTTGTTTTTTTCTTTGACGTTTTCTATAAAATATAATTGCAAGTGCACCGATTGCACAACCCCAAAAAACTGGCCATCGTAATTCTGAATCACCCATTCCAAGAAATGAAATGATCGTTCCACCAATCAATGCAAAACCTACTAACTCTAATGACTTAGACATCAATTTGATAAAACAGATAAATGATTTAATGATTTGGTATTATCGTGAACAAATATCTCATGGTAATAATGTGTTGTATGTTGATAGGTATACCTATTGCATATGTTGATCCAACTGAGGGTGGATTACGTGATGAACCATACACTGGTCTATTTTTTGTGTCAATAGGTGGTGCAATAGTGATTATACTTTACAGTTCTATGCAAACGCGTAAAGAGCAACAAAAACTTAGACGTGAAAGAAGAAAGAAATTCAGAAAATAAAATTATAAATCTAATCCAAAAGTTCCTGCTAGATCTGAAAATTTCTGGTAAGACTCTAGGTATTGTCTACCCTTTTCAGTTATGACAAATGTATGTCTTCCATCGAACTCTATTCTGTTCATCAATCCTGCACCAGTCAAATTTTTCACAAATTTTTCTAATCTAGAATGTGAAAGATTGGCTTTTGTAAGAAGTGATGTAGTTTTGATGCCTTCTTGACCAGTTTGCTCTGTAACTGTTAATACATCTGCTACAATTTGCATACTGGTTCTGTAGGTCATTATACAAGAAATTCTCTAATGAGATATAAGAGTATTACTCAATCTCTGATGAGATAAATAGGCAAAATTTGTTTGTTAAGCGTGTCTGAAAAACCATCGATCTCTTGGTATAATGATTTTCTTGGTGTTGCATATCGCTATTTTGACATTAGAATGAATGTAGTTTTAATGTTTAATGAAAGCAAACCATCTAGAGATCTATGGTATGAAACTATGCACTGGTGGAACGATCATACAATTAAGATCAGATTTGTTGAAACTGGAGATGACTATTGGTTTGTAATGGGTGCAGATTCTAGACGCCCAGATACTAACAAATACTTCTACAAAATTTTAGAAAAATCTGCAAATTATGAACGTTTCAAAAAAGGTCATCAGGGAAGCGCATACATGAGATTTGGAATTTATTCTAAAAAAACAGTTGATGAGGTAAAAAATGATGCATTATGTGATTGTGGACATCGAAAAGACGATCATGATGTAGATTCACACTCTTGTCTCTATGAAATATGTGACTGTACAAACTTTGACACTTTCCAATTGAATATCCTAAAAAAGAAAAAAGTTGTAACTAACATCAAATTCTTATCTGAAGATGATGTGAAAGATGATGCATTGGCATGGAATTGTCTTAACAGAAATAAATATTCTAAAACTGATTAATCATTTTCAGTTAAACGATTAACTCTGATATGTTTGCCTGGATAATGTTCTTCAAGTTTACTTGAATAACACTTTCCGCATAATGGTGCCTCCAATTTCCATTCCGGCATTGGATTGTAAGGTGTTTCACCAACGCTTTGATTACATTCTGTACATTTAGCCATACAATTTCACCGAGCAGATTTGGCTATAAAATCATTTGCCGAAAAAAATGACGTAAATACTACTATTCCATACTATGATCGGTAATAGTCTGGTCAATGTAACCTCCTGCAAGATTTTACACTGGCCGGATTGTTACCTTTTCTAAATTCCAAAAATTGTTTTCTTGATGAATGCAATGTCTTCTGTTTCTTGACCAATTTTTCTA
>JABGTD010000059.1 GCA_018647405.1 Nitrososphaerota archaeon
AAAAAAATCTACAAAATTAACAAATGCTTAGGTATGCTTTAGGTTCCCTACATTTTTGATACTCATTCTAAAGAAACGATTTTTCTAAAAACCACCCTCAATCTTGTTTTTTGGGTGTGTATTCCGACAAGTCATTACAAAACTATTATTCTAGTTTTTTGTTGTTTTTTAGTGGCAAGTAAAATTCCCATCTTTGGGTGTATTGGATCTGCTGTTGCAGGTATAGTGTTTGTATTGTTTTTCACTCCTTCTGGTATTTTTCAGGAAGAATATTCATTATCTGTTGATCCTACGAAAGAAAAACAAACTCTGTTTATCATGGCACGTGTTTCCTTAGAAAACACTGGCACAAAACCTCTAACAAATGTCAATATTGATTTTGGTGACGGTGATAGAACCTATCTTGGCACACTAAAACCTGGACAATTTGTAATCATCTCTCCTCCGCAAGGTAATTCATTGCAATATGTTATTGTAACAGCTGCAGAAGGAATCTATGTGAGCAAAGTTTATCGTTTACCCGTTGCAATGCCTGGAATGATGGGTTCATAGGTGTTTTTATGGAATTTCTTAATTCAGGAAAAGTAAAAGATATTTACGATATGGGTAACGATACTCTCTTATTCAATTTTAGTAATCGTGTTTCTGCATATGATGTAAAATTTCACGATGAGATTCCAAAAAAGGGACAAGTATTATGTAAATTTGCACAATTTTGGTTTGAACAATTAGATGTGGAGACTCATTTTGTAAAATCCCATTCTGATACAGAGGTAATTGTAAAAAAAATGCAAATGTTACCAATTGAATGTGTTGTACGTGGTTATTTCTACGGAAGTATGGTGAATCGATGGAAGTCTGGTGAAATTATTTTACCTGAGGGCACTAACACTGAACTTGCGACAAAGCTTCCAACTCCTGTCTTTGATCCTACAACAAAATCTGAACATGATATACCAATCACAAAAGAGGATATCATAAAACAAAATCTTGTCACTATAGATGATTATGACTGGTTATCTGAAAAATCAATTCAAATTTACAACAAAATGTCGTTAATTGCAGATGCTGCTGGTTTCATATTGGCAGATCTGAAACTGGAATTTGGAAAATTAGATGGAAAAATCACTCTTGGTGACTCTATTGGCCCTGATGAATATCGGTTATGGCCTAAATCCTCTTACTCTCCTGGAAAAATCCAAGATGCATATGATAAACAACTCCTTCGTGACTGGTTGACTGAGCATGGATATCATACACAGTTTGAGAAATCAAGAGCGAATGGGCAAGAACCTGTCGCACCTCAAATTCCTAGCGAACTTATTCAAAAAATGACTGATAGGTATGTTGCAGCATATGAGCGCACGACTGGTCTTTCTCTTTAACTCGATTCTTCAATTCTATATTTGCATCTGCCACTCATTTTTGACTACTTTTCATGATTTTAGAGACTTTTTCCAAAAAACCCTGATTTTTTTGCCTCTACGGATTTTTTTGTAACCATATTGATATTATTGATACTGCTATGAATAATATAGTAAATGTTACAATAATTATAATATTAATACTATAATTATACAGTCTGTTACTAGATCTTTAGTTGCATAAAAAAAATAACGGAATTGGACAAATAAATGTGATACAGATAACTTTTAGCTAAGATCTATACAAAATACTACATGTCAACAATACTCGAAAAACCAATATCGGTGAATCGTACACTTGCAACAAGTCTGGAACATGCAAAAGCTATCGAGGACCCCGCACGAGCAAAAATTCTGCAAATGCTATATCGAAAACATCTTAACGCAGAACAAATCACGGCTCAATTAAAAAAGAATGGATTCAAAAAAGCCCTTACTACAACTAGACATCATCTAGAAATCTTGAAAGGCGCTGAATTAATTGAAGTGGTGAAAATCGAAGAAAAGCGCGGTGCTATGATAAAATTCTACGGTACATCGACCAAGTTTCTTGACTATGAAACCCCAAAAGACTTTGAGAAGAAATACTCTACAGTCATAAAGTCAACGTCAAAACATATTGAACAACTTCTAGACGGACTTTCAAAAAAGACTGGTAAGGCAAAAACCTCTCAAAATAAGCAGGAGTATAGTCAATACTTGATGATGGAGATTGTAAATCGTGCGGTTACAACGGTCTTTGAAAAAAGACACTGATTACAATACTTCTATAATCATCTTGCCCTTGGTTTGCGGGTTTTGAAGGAGACTGACCAAGTCTCTAGGTATGTCACTGGATGCCTTGTCGCAATTGATAGCGATAGTACGGGAGCATGTGAATGCGCTCTTACGCAGTACTATATCGCTTACATGCTTTAGCGTTAGCTTTTCAGAACCATGACCATGAATTTTGAAGCTGAATTTTCCCACTTTGAGCGTGAATGATATTTTTGATTCAGGGTTTTGAATTTTCTGTTTCATTTTTTCAGGTAAATCAATACATGATATGTCTGAATTTACTCCTACAATACAATCTCCTTGAGGGGTAAGGCTATTGTCTTTGGTAATTTCCAAAGTTTTCTCGTGTAGTGATAAAACTTGTTCATGTCCTGTAAATGGTATTGTTAACTTCATGATATTTTGAAATTTTTGAGACATAAATATTCAATTTGTGTTGTTTTAGTATGGATTCCAAGGCTGAAGTTCTTCTAAATGGTAAAAATCTTGTTTTTTTGGCCACAACCATGCCTGATGGTTCTCCACAAGTCACTCCTGTATGGGGTGATTTTGAGGATTCTCACATACGAATCAATACGGCTGAAGGTAGATTAAAGCACAAAAACATACTTCGTGATCCTCGCGTTGCAATATCTGTAGTTGATTCTATGAATCCTCTTGATATGACCTCAATTAGAGGTAAAGTGGTTGAAATAATACCTGATTATGAATACAAACACGCTGATTTTCTAACAAAACAGTACATGGGAAAAGAAAAATATCCTTTCAAACGTCCTGGTGAAAAAAGAATTATTCTCAAGATTGAGCCTGAAAAAATATTTGTCCTTCCTCATCTAGATGTGAACGAGGAGTAGCAATAAACAATATTTCTTAATTCGAATTTAGAAACATTACTTATCTTACACGGTAGGTTTTGCTATCAGTTAAAACAACTTTTGACATAATGTATACGTGAAACCAAACAACAATGAGCACGGAATATTTTCAAATTCAAAACCACAAAGTATTCCAAAGTTTTGGTATCCTTTGGCTGCTGGAATTATTGGCATTTGGATATTTTTTTCATATTTTTTGATGTGATCTAGGGGGTTTAGCTTTTGTGCCTAACTCAAACTAACATGGCATGTTGTAATGGGTAATGGTGGTGTTTTGACCTTTGGTTCGTATATGTACGAACAAATGCTCAACCCCCCATGTTTTTTGATGTTTTTGAAAATATGGTCTATTCATAAATTGGTAATGATATGGAGGGGGTTTAGCTTTTACGACTAAATTAGATTTTTTAATTAAAACGTCTTGATCAAAAATCGATTTGTTTTTTCACTCATTTCAATAATTTCTTCCAATGCTTTGAAGAAAGATGGTTGATTTAGCTGTTCTTGTTTGTCTAAAATGATGTAAACCCCCACCTTTTTCTTTCCATCTTCATCTAAAAATTTACCAACTGCTTTTATTGAATAACAAAAATCATCAATTTTTTTCTTGAAGTTTTCTTGTTCTATCTCATTCAATTCTCTAAATCTGATTAATTGTTTAGTTTTCATTTCAATCTTGATTCCTATGACTAGGATGTTTTCCTGGGCCTTTGGTTCAAAAACTTCGGTATCATTTCCTAATCCATCTGAATTGTTTATTACAATTTTGAATACTGCATCTTCGGTTTTTGCTTGATTAAAGTCATAGTTTTCATGTATTAACCATCTTTCTACATTATCTCTTAGACGTGACATGAGAAAACAAACAATTCATGGTATAACTAGTTTAAGACTCTGAAAGAAACAATATTTCTAAATTCGAGTTTAGAAACATTTAGACATTTACGCTATAATCTTGTTCAAATGTTCCAGTTGAAAATAATGAAATATTCACGATGATGTTGATTACAGTTAGGATGATTCCAATCCATAAACATTTTTTTGCTTTTTGAGGATCGTCTCGTCTTATTGCAAAATACGCAATGATTCCGCCTATCAATCCAAAGAAAATTGGAACTAGATACCATGCACGTGAACGAATTTTCTCTGGATACAATGATTTTCAGAAATTTTTTCCTCTATTTACTTTTTGCAAGCTTTTTTTGAACTTGGGTAATTTCTATTTCTACAGTCTCCAGTGGGTCATCTGTAACATTTCTTTTAATTGAAAACATTTTTGGTTTTTCAAAATCTTCTGTGCAATCGGGACATGCATAAACCAAAACTCTGTGTTCATTTGGTGCTTTTGGGTTTGATAATCTTGGATAATATACCAATCTTGCACCACAATCGACACAATATCTGTTAGCCCTTCTAGTCCTGGCCAATGTAACACTCCTGCATACTTTCTATAATGGATCCAATATTAGATCGCTCCTGTCTAACGATCTAAACTAACAACGTGCAAAAAATCATCTAAACAAATTTTGAAGATTAGAAGGCGCCGTGTATCAGATTTGAACTGATGACCAATCGATTAACAGTCGAACGCTCTACCAGGCTGAGCTAACGCGGCATTAATTTTTTCCAAGTAAAATGCGATTTAATCCTTCCGACGAATTAATTTAGATTGAATTTTGTGAAAAAAGTAGTAATTTCATCAGAATGTTTTTCAACAATCTCTACAATCTCCATATGTTCCTCTGCACTTGGTTCTCTCTTATGATATACTTGAAATGCACTTAGTGCAGAACCCACCATCTCTCCTACAAAAAAACCACACAAAAAATCCCCTATATTTTCACATTTCCAAACATCTCCAATTCTAGGAGACGCTCCTGCATTTTTGTATAATTCTAATGTTTCAGAAACTAATTTTTCGGTTTGTTCTTTGAAATCGTTATCTAGGGTCAATTATTTTATAATTAATTCTCAATACCTTTTTTATTTTCAAACTTGTAGACTCCATCTAAAAATACACGGTGATCTTTATTTTTTACTCTTGAACCATTCTCAATTTCTGCTGCTGTTTGTGAAACATCTGTTAAAACATGACCTGTGATTATCACGTCGTCACCTTTTGGAACAACTTTGGTTGCTCCCCAAATTTTTGTTTTTCTTGCAGCACGTTCACCTTGGAAATTCTCAATTAGAACTGTTTTACCTTCAACTTTTACTGTAATAGGAAAGTGTGAAAATACAATTTTCATTTTAATTGTATAGCCTTCAACAACTCCTTCACAAAGATTTCTGATAAGTGATCTTGATGTATTCATGATTGCACGACTTTTGTCTCTTGTACCTTGTGCTTTGAAAAGTACTTTGCCATCTGTAACATTAATTGTCACTGGAATTTTTTTAAAACTTTTCCATGTTTTTCCTAAAGGTCCTTGGACTGTTATCATCGGTCTGTTGTATGTTACAGTAACTCCTTCTGGAATTTCTAATTCGGTTGCTAGTTTATCTATCTGACTAGTAGACATATCCTATCAAAAATCCTCCTAATCCTTTGTTAGATGCTTCATGATGCGACATTACACCTTGATTCGTTGTAACTATTAGCATACCTCTATTGAATGATGGGAGGTATTGTTTTTCCCATTCTAGGTATTCATCTTTTTTAACTTTGAATCTTGGACTAATTGCCCCACATTTTGTAATCTTTGCCATTAATTCTATTGTGAATTTTCCGCCTCTGTTATCTTCGGTTCTTGCATAATCTTTGATGTATCCATGTTCTTTTAGAGTACTCAAAGCCTCTTTTGCAATTTTTGATGTTGGAAGTACGACACATTCGGATTTTCTTCGTGCTTCGGTATTGTAAATTGTTACAAATAGATTTGCTAATACATTCATTGCTGGCATATCATATCACCTTAATTTTTTGAATCCTAATGAAGTGGCAACTTCTCTGAAACATTGTCTACATAAATGTAAGTCATATTTTTGAATTGATACATAACATCCGCATCTTTTACACCATCTTGCTCCTCTTCCATAACGTTTTTCATTTGATGTTCCTGGAATATTTTGTTTTCTAGGTGTATATCCGGTTCCTCTGTCCCCGTATGATCTATCTTTTCCCCATGTTGTTTTTCCCATTATTCTACACTAGCTCCGAATTCTTTTGTTAGATATGCTTTTGCTTCATCAGAAGTGATTCTGTGATGTTTTCCAACACTTGCTTTATGTTTACTTCTTGTAGCTATTGAAAATCCTGGTCGTACTAATCGTATTGTCACATTTAATCCTAAAATTCCAATCTTTGGGTCATATTTTATTCCTGGAATATCTATATGTTCTAAAATTCCAAATGATAAGTTACCTAATTTATCAAAGGAACGACCGTTCACTCTGTTTCCTTTTGCTTCTAACAATCTTTTTAGTAACTCTTTACCGTCATTACCTCTTACTGTAACGGCTGCTCCTATTGGTTCGCCTTTTCTAACTCCCCAATCTCTAATTGCTTTTTTTGCAGGTCTATCATTAACTTTTTTGCCAGATATTTGTCCTAATGCTTTTTTAGCGATCTCTACGGCATCTCCTGATTTTCCAAGTCCCATGTTTAGGACGACTTTTTCTAATCTTATTTCTCTCATTATGTTTTGTACTTCTTGTGTCATAAAATCACCTAATGTTTATCTCCGGTTTATCTTTTCCAATTGGCATTACCAATCTTGCTGGAATTTCAATTTGTCTTTCGTCAAATGTAATGTCTATACTTTTTGGAATACTATATGTTCCTTCTTTTATTTCATCTATTTTACCGATTTTTCCTGCGTTAACACCTTTAGTGATTAAACAATTCATTCCTTTTTCTAATTTAATTACTGATAAAATCTTTATCTCTGGTATTTGTAATACACATGTATCTCCAACAGATAGTGCTGTCTCATCTATCAATGTTTTTCCATCATGAAATCCAATTTGGGTTTTTCCATTTTTAATGGTGGTTTTTGATTTTACTTGTACAAACTTTTTTGTTTTTTCAGCAATATCAATCTCAATTGGTTTTAGTAATGTTCCATCTTGTGGCACTAATCTGTATATTTTATTGGCACCTTCTAGCTCTACTACGTCCATTAAACCTGCTCCGTGATGTAATGATTTTCTAATCACTCCGTCTACTTTTATTTTACCTGAATAAATTACAGATTTTGCTTCTCGCAAACTGGTAACAATCTTTAATGTATCTCTTAGAAATACTGAGATTGGTATTGATGCATGTTTTGATTGTGCACCTGGTTTTACTGTAACTACAAATCGTTTATTCTTTCTGGTAATTCCCCAGAAAAGTGGTGCCATCTGTCTTTTGAGTTTTTTACTACCTGCTATGTGTACCATTATTCTTTCTTATCTCCTTTCTTTGTTTTGGTTTTAATTGCTTTTTTTGTATCTTTCTTTTCTTCTTTCACTTTTGGTGTTTCTGTTTTTTGCTTATCATCTGCTCTTGCGGCTGTTGCCTTCTTTCCTTCTAATTTATTTATTCTCCATTTATCTCCTGAATTTAATCCTGTCAAAATGATATTTGTTGTGTGAACATACACGTCAAATTTCTCACCTTTTAGTTTCTCCTTTTTCACTCCCTCGATGTTTACACCTCTATCTGGAATTGATATTTTTGTAACTTTTCCATCAACTCCTGAAAACTCTCCTCTAACAATTTTTGCAGTATCTCCTTCTATGATTCGTGCACTGCGTTTTCCATATTTTTTTCTTAACTCTTTTGAAAGTGAACAGGATAGTTGTTTACTTGCAGTTTGCATTGCTGCATAG
>JABGTD010000060.1 GCA_018647405.1 Nitrososphaerota archaeon
GTTCTATCAATGGTTTATTGTTAATTGGGATTAATGGTTTTGGAATCTTATCTGTAATTGGACGTAATCGTTTTCCTCTACCACCTGCTAAAATTATTGCTTTCATGTTAATTACTAATTTTTTCTATTTTTTAACGTATGTTAAACTATATGATCATCTCAAAAGCAGTTAATCCAAAGAAATAACCTACTAGCACCATTGTAACTCCCCATCCACATGAGCCAAGTATTGTGTATAATAAAAACTTCTTAATACTCATTTTCAATAATCCTGCTGGAACTGAAATCATTTCTCTAAACACGGGAACCATTCTTCCAAATAGAACTGCCTTATCTCCATATTTCTCAAACCATTTTTCAACTCTGTTTAACTTTTTATCAGAAATTCTAACTTTGTTTAGATATTTCAATAATGCAGTTCTACCTAATTTTAGAGCAATTAGATAGATGACTGTGGAACCAATTGATGCACCTAATCCTCCTACAATACCTAACAACACTGCTTCTGCAACGCTTAGACCATTCTGTGATGCGATAAATCCTGCCGTTGGAAACACAGCCATAGTGGGAATTGGTGGAATTATTGTTTCAATTAATGCGGCAACGAATACCCCTGTGTACAAATACTCTGAAAGTAAATCTGCAATCCATTGAATTAATACTTGTAATTCACTCATTATCTTTTTTCTCAGTTATGTAATAGTGCAATTCTGTGTAACATTCTTTGCAATACTCTTCAAATTTAGTATGCTCGCAATCATAACCTTTACTAGTGTTTTCTCCACATTTTTCACATTTTGGCATGTGAAATCTAATTTGACGACTTTTTTATTTTTATTGCACCTAATGCAATCTGGAAAATTCCTGGTGCAAATAACATTGCAATTGATGACATTGGGTCTCTATCTACGCCTTCAGGTGCCGGGCTTCCTACCATTGCTAATCCTCCGATTAAAATCAAGACACCTGCAATTATGATCATTCCTCCTAATCCTTTGGATGATTCTTTGAGGGATATGAAAAATGCAATTATTGGTAAAATTAATGCTGGTCCTCCCAATCCCATACCTCTTTGCATGTCATTTAATGGCAAGAATCCTTCATGATCTGTATTACTCATTGCAACTGCAACATCTGCACCATAAAGTACTAACAATCCGATAGCGATTCCAGTAATTACTACAGATGCTTTTAGTAACATAATGATTTTTGAAATCCAGTATTAATAAACCATTTTGGTAATTTTTGAATTATTACTAGGTTTGTTTTGGCTCAATGACCAAATTTTTCTTTAGTTCTTCCACTTGATTAAATAATTCATCCATTCCTCGATTTTCTTTGTCCACTATATTCACATGACCGATTTTTCGTTGAGGTTTTGATTCCAATTTTCCGTACATTTTTAGATGAACATTATCCTGTTTTTTTATTAATACATTATATTCGCCTTGAAATGTTTTAGGTCCTAAAATATTATACATTATTGTAGGTGATTTGATAGATGAATCTCCTAAATCCATTCCTAAAATGGCTCTAAGGTGTTGTTCAAACTGTGATGTGTTACATGATTGTAATGTATGATGGCCAGAATTATGAACTCTCGGAGCAATTTCATTTATCAAAATTTCATCATCTTTTGTAACAAACATTTCAATTCCAAAAACACCTGCTCCGTGTAACACCTCCATGGTTTTCTCAGCAATTTCTTCTGCTTGTTTTTTTACATTTTCTGAAACTCGTCCAGGTGCAATTGTTGTTCTTAAAATATTGTTCTCATGAATATTTTCAACTACGGGGTATGTTGCAATTTCTCCTTTTGTATTTCTTGCAGCTATAACTGAAACTTCTTTTTCAAATTTTACAAATTTTTCCACCATCAAAGATTTACCTGCAAACAAATCTAATGCATTGTCTATATCTAATTTTGAATTTATTTTATAATTTCCTCTTCCATCATATGCATCTCTTCTAGTTTTTAGTAATAATGGAAGTCCCATTTTATCTATCATTTGATTTATTTCATCTTTATTTTCAACTTTTATAAAATCTGCAACCGCTATGCCATTTTTTTTCAAAAATTGCTTTTGAAGTAATTTATCTTGAATAATTTTTAATGTATCTGGGGATGGATTAATTTCTGTATGTTCTTCTAATTTTTTTAAAACATCACTATTGCCCGATTCAATTTCATATGTTATGATGTCTGATAATTCTGATAATTTCCTTATTGCATCTTCATCTTTAAAATCTGCAATGATTTGTTGAGCTCCAACTTTTGCTGCAGGACAATTTTCCGTAGGATCTAAAACTATTATTTTTGATATATTGTCCAAATTTTGTGCGGCTTCGGTAAGCATCATTCCTAGTTGACCTCCGCCAATTATACCCAAAATTTTACTCATGCTGTAAAACAATTTTTGTATTACTAATAGTTTAGCCGAGAATTTTTGATTAAAATTGTTTAAAAATAGCAAAAAGTATGAAAAATTATTGGTAACAAAAAAACCACTTGTTGGAATAATCATGGGTTCAAGCTCTGACAGTCGTATCATGCACGGCGCAGCTGAGATATTGGATTCATTTTCAATATCACATGAAGATCAAATTATTTCTGCACATCGAACTCCTGAAAGATTAGATGAATATGCCAAACATGCTGAAAAAAGTAAATTCAAAGTAATTATTGCAGGTGCAGGTGGTGCTGCACATCTTCCAGGAATGATTGCATCACATACAACTATTCCTGTAATAGGAGTCCCAATAATGGTGTATAATGATAAACAAATGAAAAAAACTGACAAAAACAAATATTCTGCATTTGGAGGTCTTGATTCTCTTTTATCAATTTCAGAAATGCCTACTGGTTCACCTGTTGTAGCTGTGGGGGTGAATAAGGCATCTAATGCAGGAATTTATGCATTAAAAATTCTTGGAAATTCATATCCTGAAATTAAAACAAAGTTGAAGAAACATAAATTTGACCAATATACTTCAGTCCTTAAAGAATCTGAAGAATTAAAAAAATTAGGTTTATCAAAATTTGTCAAAAAAAAGTTTCGTTAAGGCATTACTTGAAATTTAATATTTTTCTCTTGTAAATGATTGATTAATTCATTTGACTGATTTTGATCTTCAGTTTCGAGACTAACTGTAACTCCTGCAGATCCTGCACTAACATCAGTACTTAATCTATCATGAATTACTTCAACAATGTTTACGTTAATAGAAGATATCTCATCTACTAATTCTTTTAATGCACCTGGTTTATCTTTTAAAAGAACTGAAATTTTTAACATTCGTCCCATTCCTGATAGTCCTTTAGATACGATCTGTCCTAACAAATACATATCAATATTGCCTCCACATAAAATTGGAACTACTGTTTTTCCAGCTTCTGGTTTATGTTTCAAAATATATGCAAGTGCAACTGCGCCTGCAGGTTCAACAACGGCTTTAGAACGTTCCATCAAAAGAAACATGGCATTAATTATATCACTATCATCCACTGTAACAATTTTATCAATTTTCTGTTTAACTATTTCAAAAGTTAATTTTCCCGGTGTTTTTACCGATATTCCATCTGCAATGGTAGTATCTCCACTAACGGTTTCAAGTGTATTATTTTCTAAAGATTTTTTCATTGCAGGGTATGCACTTGATTCTACACCTATTATCTTCACATTTGGATTTTTTTCTTTAACTGCAGTTATGATCCCTGCAATCAATCCTCCCCCTCCAATTGGAACATAAATTTCATCTACGTTTGGCAATTGTTCAATTATTTCTAGACCGATAACTCCTTGACCTGCAATTACATGTGAATCATCAAAGGCATGAATTATTGTTGCATTTGTTTCTAAAGCTATTTTTTGAGCATGTGCCCATGATTCATCATATGTTGACCCCACCAATACTACGTTAGCTCCATAACCTTTTGTCGCGGCTACTTTTGCAGGGGATGCTGTTTTTGGCATTACAATTGTACATGGAATATTTTCAATATGAGATGCAAGTGCAACTCCTTGAGAATGGTTTCCTGCAGAGGCAGCAACAACTCCTTTATTTTTTTCTTCATCAGTTAATGATTTAATTTTGTAATATGCACCACGAATTTTGAATGAACCTGTTTTTTGTTCATACTCATTTTTTAGATATACGTTAGCACCACAGATTTTACTAAATGTTTCAGAAAATTCTAATGTTGTATTTCGAATCACTTTACTCTGAGTTTCTCTTGCTTTTGTCACATCATCATATGTTACTGTCATGGAATTGTTACAAATTCAATACATAATTAATTGTTTGAAATGAATTAATTTTTAAATTTGTGCCTAAATTTTACAAAATCCCTAAATACGTGCGATCAAAATGTAAATTATTAGTCAAGCGGCACACTCCCCAAGGCATTA
>JABGTD010000061.1 GCA_018647405.1 Nitrososphaerota archaeon
AAACTCAGTACATACTCGGTACAATTCGTATAGCCAACCTTTTTTCGTTTGTTCTATACATAAATCTCCCTAACTGAAAACTACCGATCTCTTGGTTCTATGTAAAAATGTGTTTGACAAACTTGACCAAATTTCTCAATGATTTATAAGACGATTATCAAGATTTTTTGCAATGGCTAAAGTTTACGATGTACCGCAACAGGAATTTATTTCAAGACTTACTGAGATATTGAAAAATGAAGAAATTCCTGCACCTGTTTGGTCATCTTTTGTCAAAACTGGATCACATGCAGACAAACCTCCACAACAACCTGATTGGTGGTATACTAGATGTGCATCAATAATGAGAAAAATATACCTTCATGGTCCTCTCACTGTAAATGATCTTAGAACAATTTATGGTGATGGTAAACGCAAAATGTACTATGGTGCACGTCATCACAGAGATGCTAGTGGTGCAATAGTTAGAAATGCAATGCATGGATTAGAAAAATTGGGTTATCTTGAACAAGTAGAAAAGAAAGGTAGAGTTGTTAGCCGTCAAGGAATGCAAAAGTTAGATAAACTTGCAACTGAAATTTTAGCAGAATTAATTCAAACAACTCCAAAACTAAAAATTTATTCTTAGTGTTAGAAATGAGTGAACCAGCACCTGATGTGAATAATCAACCAAATGAGGATCAAATTAATGCACAAAAAGACATGTTACTAAAACAACTTCTAAGTTCCGAAGCTAGATTGAGATTAAATAATGTAAAAATGGTTAAACCTGAACTGGCAAATATGGTTGAAAATTATCTATTAGGTCTTGCTAGTCAAGGTAGATCTCCTGGCCAAATCACTGATGATCAATTGAAACAAATCCTTCTATCTGCTCAACAACCAAAAAAAGATTTTAAAATCAATAGAATTTGATCTCAAAAAAATATAATTAGGGGTAAATCAGGTTGAAATCATGAAAGCAGTTGTATACCGTGAATATGCACCTGATGACGATTATGCAAAAATCCTCAAGGTTGAAGATATTGATTCACCAAAACCAAAACCAGATGAGGTAGTTTTTACAAATAAAGCATCTGCTCTAAACTATAATGATATTTGGGGAATGAGAGGTGTTCCAATTCCAGTTCCTGTTCCACATGTTTCTGGTTCTGATGTTGCAGGAGATGTTATTGCAGTTGGTGAAGATGTACAAGGTTTCAAAGTTGGCGATAGAGTTGTTTCTCATTCTAATTTAGCATGCAGAGTTTGTAGTGCTTGTACAAGTGGAAGGGAATTTGATTGTAGCAGAAGACAAGTTTGGGGTTTCCAAACTGGTCCGCTATGGGGTGCATATAGTGAAGAATGTCATTTACCAGAAGTTAATGTTTCAAAAATTCCAGAAGGAGTTTCTTATGACGATGCAGCAGCAGCATCCATGACTCTACTTACTTCATGGCATATGTTAGTTGGCAGAGGTAAAATTACTCCAGGCCAAACCGTACTTATCATGGGTGGTGGTTCTGGTGTAGGTTCATTTGGTATTCAAATTGCAAAATTATACAACTGTGATGTAATTGCAACTGCTAGTCCTGATAAATTAGAAAAATGTAAAGAATTAGGTGCTGATTATGCAGTAGATCACAGAAAAGATGATTGGCACAAAGAAGTTCGTGGTATAACTAAAGAAATTGCAAAAAAGAAAGGTGAAGCACCAGGAATTGATCTATCATTTGATCATATAGGTGAAACTCATTTCAACAAGCAACTAACATTGCTCAAATATGGTGCAACTTTAGTTTCATGTGGTGCAACAACAGGTTATGATGCAAAAATAGATCTTAGACACATATTCTTCAAAGGAATTAATGTCCTAGGTTCAACACAAGGAACAAAAGCTGAACTTGACGAAGGTCTATACTGGATGGGTCAAGGAAAAATTAAAGCCGCAGTTGACTCCGTATATTCATTTGAGCAAGCAGCAGAGGCTCACACAAAAATGCTATCTGGCAAGTTCTTTGGCAAAATATTAATGAAGCCTGAAGGCGCATAGTCATTTAATGACAAATCTTTTTCGAAGTCTAGTTTTTGTACCCGGAAATAATCCGAGATTCTTAGAAAAAGCAAAATCACTCTCTGGTGATATTGTCTGTTTTGATTTAGAAGATTCTGTACCTGACAAAGAAAAACAAAACGCTAGAACATTAATCTCAAAAAAATTAAAAGAACGTAAAGATTTCAAAGCATCAGTCTTTGTTAGAACTAATTCTCCACAGTCTGGAAAAGTTCCTAGTGATTTAGAAAAAATTGTTCAAAAAGGATTGGATGGCATAGTAATACCTAAAGTTGATTCAGCAAAAGAACTGAAAAAAATTGAAAAAATTATCTCAAGCTTGGAAAAGAAAAGAAAATTAAAAAAAATACGTCTCATTCCTTCTATAGAATCTTCTTTGGGCGTGATTAATTGTTATGAAATTGCATCATCAAGTAAGAGAATTGATGCCATAGTATTTGGAATATTTGATTTATTGAACGATATGCAAATTGAATATACAAAAGGAAATCCAACTGGTGGAAAATATTCTAGATACAAAGTGCCTGTTGCAGCAGCTGCAGCAGGAGTTTCTGCTATAGATGGGATTTGGCAAGAAATTAAAGATGAAAAAGGTTTAGAGAAAGATTGTAAACTTGGAAAAGAATTAGGCTATTCCGGAAAAAGTATCATCCATCCTGATCAGATTAAGATAACTCATAAAATTTTTCATCCTAACTCTTCAGAAATTTCTTGGTCTAAATTAGTGGTCAAAGAATATGAAAAATCAACAAAGAATGGAAGAGGTGCAATTGTAGTTGATGGAAAAATGATTGATGAAGTTCATTATAAACGGGCTAAAGCATTACTAGAAATTATCTAAACATTATTTATACAGAAAATATAATGATGTAGTATGTTCACTGGAATAATTACTAGCACTGGAAAAATTAAAAAAATAGAACAAAATACAAAAAATCGTAGTGCAATCAAGGTATCTGTTGACCTTGGTAAAGATTCAAAGGGATTGAAAATTGGTCAAAGTGTCGCATTAAATGGTGTATGTCTTAGTGCAACAAAAATTGTAAAGAATATTTCTACATTTGAAATGATTGATGAAACAATGAAAAAAACAGATTTAGGAAATCTTAAGGTTGGAAGTATTGTTAATGTTGAACGAAGTTTGAAAGTAGGTGAAAGATTAGAAGGACATTTTGTGTTAGGTCATGTAGATGGTGTCGCACAAATTAAAAAAATAGAGAAAAAACCAAAAGAAGTAAAAATTTGGTTTAAGATTCCAAAAAATTTAAAAAAGTATGTTGTTGAAAAAGGTTCTATTGCTTTAGATGGAATAAGTCTAACCGTTGTTGATGTAAAAAATGATTTAGGTTCTGTTTGTCTCATACCTCATACAATTCAAATTACTAATTTTAAAACAAAAAATATTGAAGATAAATTAAACATCGAGACTGATGTATTAGGAAAATATATTTTAAAATAAACCAAAACTACCAATTTATTGGTAATAACAATTAATCTAGTAAACTTTATAATAAGAAAAAAATCATTTTTTTATATGACCTTTGATTCTGCACTTTCGTCATTAAAACAAGGTGAGTTTGTAATGATTCATGATTCTGATGGTCGTGAAAACGAAATTGATATGGTAGTTGCAGCAGAGTTTGTAACACCTGAACATATTGTCAGAATGAGAACATATGCTGGAGGTTTACTCTGTCTTGCAATTGATAATTCCCTTGCAGAAAAATTACAACTGAAATACATGCACAATATGTTGTCTTCATCCAATGAACTTGATGAAGAATCTAAAAAAATGATTATGGGTACTGCTCCATACGGTGATCATCCAACGTTTTCAATTAGTATTAATCACAAACAAACCTATACTGGAATTACAGATAGAGACAGAGCATTAACTATCAAAGAAATGTCAACGTTATACAAAAATGAAAATCCAAAACAATATTTTAATTCAACTTTTAAAACTCCTGGACATGTTCCATTATTGATTGCATCAAATGGTCTTCTTTCTTCTAGAACTGGTCATACAGAAATGTCAGTATACTTGGCTCAATTAGCAAATCTTTCTCCAATTACTGCTATCTGTGAAATGATGGATTCTGAAACATATTCTGCATTATCTGTTGATAAAGCAGAAAAATATGCAAAAGAAAATGCAATTCCTTTCATTGATGGTAAAGAATTACTTGAATTCGCTAAGGTGAATTAATCTTGAAAATTGCAATAGTGGTAGCAGAATTTAACCAAAAGATAACATCACGCATGTATGATGTTGCATTAGAAACTGCAAAAAAACTCAATGTTGATGTTGTACATACAAGTAATGTTACAGGAATTTTTGATATGCCATTAATTATTGATAAATTATTACAAAGAAAAGATATTGATGCTGTAGTGACATTGGGTGCAGTAATCAAAGGACAAACAAAACATGATGAAGTAATTGCACATTCAACTGCACGAAATATAGCAAAATTATCAATTAAATATCAAAAACCTGTTTCACTTGGAATTTCAGGTCCTGGTATGGCAGAAAGACAAGCATATGCAAGAATAAGACCTGTTTCTGAAAATGCAGTCAATGCAGTAGTCAAAGTATACAATGAGATTAAGGAAATAGAAAAATGATTCAACTAACAATAATGAAAATCACAGGATATGGACCTTGGACACTAACATTAGGATTTGATCGTGAACATGAATTACAAATGTTACAATCAAAATTATACAACAAACTTCAAGAATTATTCTCAAAGAAAAATTGTTTGGTATTTCTCAATCGCTCTGATGAATATTTCTCAGTCACAAATGGCCTTTCACTTGATGATCATGTAGCAATACAAAAAGAATTAGAGTCATCTTTTGATATCAAACTTTCAATGTCAATTGGCTATGGAGAAAATCCATACGATGCAAATTTAGATGCATATGAAGCAAAAAAATCTCAAAAATTCCTAAATGAACAATATTCTATTTTTGGAACACTAAATGGACATTCAGAACATTCTGTAACAATTATGCATCTAGATGTTGATGATATAACATCTATAAGAAAAAAGAGCATGTCTCCATATGATACTTCTTCATTGATGTTCAAAATTTATTCAAGAATGTCTGAATACTTTCTTTCAAAAAATTCACTTACATTTTTCATGGGTGGTGATAATTTCATGGTTGTGACAAACTCTGAATTCAAAAATTTTGCAAAAGATTTCATCAAAATTAGTAAAGATGAATTTCAAATTGAACTAAACTGTGGAATAGGTACTGCATCAACTTCAAGAGATGCAGTTAAACTTGCAACAGAATCCCTTGATACAATAAGAGAAATTAGAGATGCAGGAAAAGAAAAACCTGAAATCTATGAATTAAATTGATTCTAAAAAATATTAGCATACTTTATGGAAATGAATTAAAATTAATAGAATCTACTAATGTACAAATAAAAAATGAAAAATTTCAAAAGATTTCAAAAAGCATTTCTTCAAAAGAAAAATCAATTGATTGTTCAAATTTATTATTAATTCCTGGTTTCATAAACTCACATACACACATAGCTGATTCAATTGGAAAAGATTTGTCAATTAATGCAGATGTTGATTCAAAAATTCATCCAATGTTTGGATTAAAACAAAAGTTACTCAAAGAAACTCCAAAAAAATCTCTAACAAAATACATTCGTAACTCTGCAAAATCAATGATCAAAAAAGGAATTACAACATTCATTGATTTTAGAGAAGGAGGTTTAGATGGTGTATTATTACTAAAATCTGCTTTAGATAGTATACCTATTCGTTGCGTAATTTTAGGAAGAATTGATTATTACAACACAAAAAATGAAATTAAACAAAATCTTTCTTTTCCTAATGAAAATACCAAAAAATTAAGTCAATTATTGAAAAACTGTGATGGAATTGGCATTAGTGGAACTAATGAAAATGCTAGTTCAAACCTGAAATCATATGCAAAAACAAAAAAAATTCGTGCAATACATGCAGCTGAGACACAAGATAGTGCAAATACCTCTAAAAAAATAACTGGAAAAACAGAGGTTCAAAGGGCAATGTTGCTTAATCCCTCATTTCTAATTCACATGACTTTTGCAACAAACAATGACTTGAAACTTGCAGCAAAAAACACACGTGGAATTGTTGTTTGTCCTCGTGCAAATTCTGCATTGTCTGAAGGTATTCCCAACATTTCATTAATGCAAAAGTTTGGTTGTAATCTTACAATTGGAACTGATAATGTGATGATTAATTCTCCAGATATTTTCAGGGAAATGGATTATCTTTGGAAAGTAACTATGGGAATGTCTCAAGATAGATTTGATCCAAAAGAGATATTGAAAATGGCTACTGTAAACGCAGGTAAAATACTTAATCAGAAAATTGGTTGTATCAAAGAAAATTATCTTGCAGATTGTATTTTCATTGATAAAAAATCACTTGATTTAGAACCAATGAATAATGTTCATGCGTCTATTGTTCATCGCGCTTCTGAAAAATCAATTAAAGCTGTAATGATTGGAGGTGAAATTGTTAGTGGCAAACTCTAAACCAAAAATTACTCTAAGTGCTGCCATTACTCTTGATGGAAAAATTGGTCAAAAAAATAAACATATTGTATTGTCATCAAAATCTGATAAAATACGAGTTCATAAACTTCGTTCAAAATCTGATGCTATACTAGTTGGTAAAAACACTGTAGAACAAGATGATCCGCTCTTAACAGTTAGATACGCTAAAGGAAAAAACCCAATTCGAATAATTCTTAATTCACATGGAACAATTAAGAATAATTCAAGAATAATTAAAACATGTAAGCGTGTTCCAACAATAATTGTTGTATCTGAACTCATATCAAAACAAAATCTAAATCGATTACAAAAATTACCTATTGATGTAATTATTTGTGGAAAAAATCAAGTAAACCTAACCAAATTACTTTCAATTTTATCAAAAAAGGGAATCAAGACTATACTTTTAGAAGGTGGTGGAACACTAAATCGTTCTTTTTTGAAAAAAAATCTAATTGATGAAATGATTATTGCATTAACTCCTTATGTTTTAGGTTCAAAAAATACTGTTAGTTTGTTTGAAGGAATGTCTTTTCCAGATTTAAAAACAAAATTACCTCTAAAATTAAAAAATATTCAAAAAAGTGGAAATGAAATTATTTTAAATTATAAATTTTAAACTCGTAAATCGCCTTTAATTTGATCAATCTTCTGTGAAAATCTTTTTCTTGTCTTTTCATGTTTTCTTATATCTGAATCACCACGTTTTAAAACTTGACCACATGATGGACATTTGAAAAATAATTCTAATGCATCTTCAAATGTTGCTCTTGAACAATCCTCATTACCACAATGGTAAAAGTCAGAAGAATTTTCATAATCTAATCTTTGTTGTAATCTGTTGAGGATTTTCTTTTTTTGGTTTTCAATGAAGTTTTCAACCTCATCTCTTCTTGAGCGCCATCTGTAAACAAACCAGCCTTTTCTTTCATCTTTTACACGAACACCTGTAATCAAGCCTTTTCCAAACAAATCATACAATACTCTTCTAACCATGTTAATTCTAAGACCAGTTGAACTAGCAATTTCTTCATCTGTTGCATCTTCAGTCTTTAACAAAGAACGTGCAACTTTGAGATATTCATCTCCACCAATCATTGCTGCAATTTTTACAAAAGGGTCTTCATACTTGTCAACCATATTTACTCACATTTTGCCCTCTATTTTTACTTTGAAACAACTTTTTTCCCTTTTTTAGTAGGAATAATCTTTCTTACAGAATTATCAAATTTCATATCAAACTGCTTTCCTTTATGAAGACGATCTAAGACAATTCCCAATGCGCTGATTTCTGAATGTGGTTGATTTGAAACTGATACGTTATAATCAGATTTTTCATAAATTGTTCTAGGCACCTTTTCTGCTCCTACGACAATCAAAATATTCTGATTTTTTCTAATCTCTTTAGCAACATCATCAATTTTCTCACCATACATTGTCAAATGAACAATTTTGTATTCTTTAATTTTTGAGTTTAGAACCTTTTTCCAGTCCTCAAAAAACTCTACCTCAAACTCTCCTCCCCATGTTTTATTCATCCTCTTAATGGTATTTTCAATCTCAGGATCAACTTCATTCATGTAAATTTTTGATGCTCCAAATGCTCTTGCTACTAGTGCAACATGAGTTGTCACCCTATCATCTCGTATAACTCGTTGTCCAATTCTTAAAACTTCAATTTTCATTTCATTCAATTTTTCCAAAAAGTCTTTCTTGTAATAGTTGTTTTAATTCATCCAAATTTTTTCCAGTAATTGCTGATATGTCTAAACAATTCTCAATTTCATCAATTTTTAAATTATTCATAATGTGTAATATTTTTTTATCATCTATTGATTCTGATTTATTAAATAGAAAAATCATATTTTTCCTTTCAACTCCTAATTCAACTAGTGTCTTATAACAAGTAGAAAATTTCTTTTTCATTAATTCGTCATCATCTAGTGAATCTATGACTAACAAGATGATGTCTGTAAAAAGTAACTCTTCTAATGTTGATTTGAATGCATCAATCATGTATGCAGGTAATTTACTGATAAACCCTACAGTATCTGTAATTAATGAAATTTCTCTTCCAAGCTTTAATCGTCTAGTTGTAGTTGTTAGTGTTGTAAAGAGTGATTCGCTTCTTTCTTTTGTTTCTCCAGTTACATTGTTGAATAGGGTGGTTTTTCCTGCAGATGTATAACCTGCTAATGAAATTGTTTTGAATCCTAATCTGTCTCTTCCCTGTCTGTGTAATGCTCTTTGTTTTCCTGCTTTTTCTAATTTTCCTTTAATCACTTTACCTCTATTTTTTATGTCATCATAATATGCATCAATGTCGTACTTGCCGATTCCCATAAAGCCTGGTTGTTCTCCACCTTTTGCCAATCTAACTCGTTCTTTTGCTCTGGCTCTTTCATATCGTAACTGTGCTAACTTTACTTGTAACTTTGATTCTGCACTGCTTGCTCTACTCTCAAAAATTTCTAGAATTAATGATTCTCTATCTACAATTTCTAACTTTAATTTTCCAGCAAGGCTGTAATTTTGATTCGGTTTCAAAAGTTCATCAAATACTATTACATCTGGTTTTAATTTCTCAATTTTCTCTTCTAATTCTTCTATTTTTGATTCGGTAATTCCGTATTTCCTTTTTTGTAAATTTTCTACTTTTATTGTGTAAAGTACATTGTATTGAGCTGCCTCACACAGGGATTTTGCCTCAGAACTGATATTTTCATTCACATATGTGATTAAAATGCACGATTTCAAAATTATCTCTAGTTTTTCTTGGTTACTTTCTCAATATTCATGTTTAGAACAATTTCTCCAATATCGCTTGCGTATTCGGCAATTCTTCGTATATTCTCGGCAATTCGTCTAACTCTGAAAACTTCTTCAGAGTTCTTTGATTGCTCTAAGGCTTTTAGAACATCATCCTCGTATTTTTTGATCTTATTTGATTCGCTGATTGCATTTTCTGCCTCTAGATAGTCATTTTTGAATAAAGCTAAACATGTATTGTCTATTGCTGTTAGTGCAAACTCGTTCATTTTCTCAATGCTGGTCATTATTTTACCTTTGATTGGTTTTTTGATATCTATGGCATCCTGTGCCAAAGTAACTGCATGGTCTCCAATCCTTTCTATATTTTTCACAATAACTCGATATCCTAAACAATCTCTGGAATTTTTAAATCCCATCTCTTCAAGCATGTGTTGATTTTCAATAGCTATTGTTAAT
Organism: Nitrososphaerota archaeon; assembly: GCA_018647405.1. Taxonomy (GTDB): domain Archaea; phylum Thermoproteota; class Nitrososphaeria; order Nitrososphaerales; family Nitrosopumilaceae; genus Nitrosopelagicus. The sequence continues at coordinate 9,861 of JABGTD010000061.1, forward strand.
TGTCTAATTATGTAAAAACCAAATCTATCTACATCATCATCTGAGTTGATTACCTCTTGTGCAAGTTCATCATTATTTTCTTTTAGTGATAATAGGGCATCTGTTTGCATGGATTTTGCCATAGATAGCATTCTTTTGAAAGCACCATCAACTGATAATTCCACTAAATTGATCAATACCTGGACGGTAATTCCATCTGTGGAATCTGCTGTAATCTCAGCTCCCATTAGGACTTTTTTTACAGAATTTCTTATTGCAATTCTATGAGTTGGAGAAATTCTTGTTCCCGTTTTTGGTTTTACATTAATTGTTTTGGAGTTTAGAAAGTATAATGCGATTAATTTTCTAACTATGGTTGATTTGTCATCTTCTGGTGAAATTACAAGATTAGATGATTCATCTACTGAAGATTTTCCAAAATTAACTGGCTTTACTTCTAGTATGGTACTCCCATTTCTTCCAACTGTAACTTGGTCCCCTTGTTTTAGACCTTGGTCTTTAATCCAATCTTTTGGCAATGATACAATGTATGATGATTTTCCCGTAAACTGGATTTTTCTAATTTGATCCTTATCTGCCATAACCCGCGTTACTATATAGAATTAATAAATATATGGTTTTTTTCGCGATCTATGTGTATTATCAAAAAACTAGTATCATTTTTTATAATTCTTCCCTCACGAAATCATACTTTTTGTATCATTTTTCACTCAGACTAATATTTACGAAATAATTCTCAAGAACCATGGACCCATTTGAAAAAATCTCACATTCAGTTGATGCATTATTTGGGAATGGAGTTTCAAAGAATATTCCAAAGGATATTGATTTCAAAATGTCAAAAAAGACAGGAAGAATTAGAGCCGTTTACCATAATGGTTTGTTGCTATTTACTCCGCGTACTGATGGAGGAATTGCAATGTCGATTTACTGTGCTGAACTCTTTTCAAAAAACAAAAAATTCACAAATGATTATTGTATAGAAGTTGATGCTGATTCAAAGCCATTTGTTGAACAAGGAAAGTCAGTTTTTTGTCAACATGTGAAACGGTGTGGATCTAAGATAGAAATAGGCTCAGACGTGCCTATATTTTTCAAAAAACAGATAATTGCAGTTGGGAAATCAATTCTTTCCTCAAATATGATAACAACTCAATCTAGAGGTATGGCGATTAGAGTACGGGATAGTTTAAAATCTCAGACTGATGGAGATCAATCATAATGATGGGTGGACGTGGCGGAAATCGCGAAATGCGAAGAATGATGGACAAGATGGGTCTTGATATGGAAGAGATTCAAAATGTTCAAGAAGTAATAATCAAGACTGATAAAAAAGAGATCATAATTAGCAAGCCATCAGTTACCGAAATGAAGGCAAAGGATAATTCAATATTTCAAGTAGTTGCTGAAAATATAGAGGAAAAAGAGTTAGAGGTTCAAATTTTCAGCGATGATGATATTTCATTAGTAGCGCAGCAAGCAAATGTAGATGAAGAAGCAGCTAAAAATGCATTGGCTGAGGCAGAAGGCGATCTAGCAAGAGCGATCTTATTACTAACAACAAATTGAAGATTTTAATAATGGAGTGCGAGGTTTAAATCAAAATGAGTCAAAAAGTCGATGGAATTATCAATTCATTATCTGAATTAGAATCTGATATTGACTCTGTAAATCTTAGTTTGGCTGATATGAAAAAATCACTAAATTCCACTGCTCAAAAAGAGATCGATTCTCTTCTAGAACAGACCCGAAAAATGGCTACCTCTGAGGCAGAATCTATGATTTCTAACTCTAAATCTAGCGCCGAATCAGAATCTCAAAAAATCACTCAGAATGGTGAGTCTCAAGTTGCTGAAATTCAGCAAAAAATTGATTCTAACTTTGATTCTGCAGTAGATGATGCAGTATCCACAATTCTAAAATCCTAAATTTTAGAGACATTTTTGACAACTTATGTAGCAAATTTACGCCCAAAAGTACTAAATTTGTTGAAGTAATACACAGGGTATTACCCGTATAGAAAATGCAAAAATTGGAATCGCCACAGAGTATGGAAAACCCTATTTCAAACTATCCAAAATTTTCAAGGAATTATCTATTCCATTTGATTCAATTTTGCCTAGTGAAATTGATGATTTTGATGGTGATTTGGTAGTCACTACTGAAAAAGAGGCTCCAAAACAAATCTCAACACCAATGTTATTTGATGAAATTATTAACAAAGATCCAATTGTTGTAAAGGGAATTATAACAAAAATGCTCAATTCATCAACTAACTCGAGCAAACTAGTTTTAGGAATTGATCCTGGTCAGAGAATTGGTGTTTCTGTAACATACTTGGAAAATGAAATTGCTAGAGCATTTTTTGTTTCACTTGATAAATTAATTCATTACTTAATTTCCATTTTAGCAGAATTGCCTGCAGCTAGAAAAATTGTTAAAATTGGAAATGGTGATATGAAAACGGCGAACAAAATTCTTCAAATGTTAAACCTACAATTTTGTTCAAAGTTTGAAATTGAATTTGTTGATGAATCAAGTACTACTCTTAAAATTAAAAATCATAATCAACGTGGAAAACGAGATATGTTATCTGCACAATTCATTTCACAACGAAGTGGAATATCAAAATCAATTTTACCACTTTCAATTACCGGTTAGTACAAAGTCCGAAAACACAAAGATATTTATATATAATTTCATTTATTTTGAAATTGATCAGTTTTTAAATATAAATCAATAAAAATTTTACATAAAAAATTGATTTTTTTGTAAAAAATAACCGATCCGTTTTATATAGTTGTAAATTCTATAATATATGCAAACAAAATGACATGTAAAGGAATCTGTTCTAGATACAAAGCACAAAAACCAGTAGGAACTGGACGTTATGCATCTGGTCAAAGACGATGTCAAATCTGTGAAATCTTCATTAATTGGGAAGGACTTTGGTGCCCATGTTGTGGTTACCGATTAAGAACTAAACCACGTAATTTGAAGTACAAGGCTAAACTCAGAGCACGAGTTGAAGCCGACGCAGCATCTGCCAAATCTCAAACTATTGAGGTAGCACAAGTGGCTACAGTTTCAGCATCATCATCTGATTTTGTAAAAACAACATTAGAAACTGCTGTCTCTGAAGGATGGACAAAGACAAAGACCGTTGAAGAACTCAGAAAATCTGAAGAACGCATGACCATCAAAACAGCAAGAGAATTAACCAAAGAAGCATTTGATACAAAGAATGCACCAGTTGAGGCTCCTGTTAAAGTTTCAGCATCATCATCTGATTTTGTAAAAACAACATTAGAAACTGCTGTCTCTGAAGGATGGACAAAGACAAAGACCGTTGAAGAACTCAGAAAATCTGAAGAACGTATGACCATCAAAAAGGCAAAAGATCTAGTCAAAGAAGCATTCGAAGCAAAGTCTGAACCGATAGCAATAAAGGCATAATTGAAAAAGTCTTGTTGTGGAAATTGGTTGTAATACAAAGACAATTGTCTACGAGAATCGTACTTTTCTAGCGAATATGCTAAACTTCGAAAATGGTTTAATACTTTCTATTTCTGAAAACACACTGAAAATTGGTCCGATGTTAATTTCTATTAGTTCAGGTCCTGTACCTTCTACATCTGTTATCATTCCAACCAAATCTGAAGAACTTTTTTTAAAATTACTTGCTGAAAAAATTTCATCTTTTTTAAAAGGAATTTGTATTGTTACTGGAAGTTTTGAAAAACCATTAGATACTGAAACCACAAAGCAATTAATGCATGAAATAATGGGAGAAATTAAACAATGACTGGAGATTTGCGAGAATACATTTCTAAACTAAAAAAATCAAAAGAAATCAAAATCATCAAAAAAAAGGTTTCAACTAAATTTGAAATTGCTGCAATTACAGCAAAAGCAGACGGAACCTCTGCCTTACTTTTTGAAAATATAAAACAAAATAATTTCAATCTGGTTAGTAATCTTGTTGGTACGCGAAAGAGATTTGCTTTGGCTGTAAATGCAAAGGAAAATAAAATTCATGAATCAATTTATTCATCAATCAAAAAGGCAAAAAAACCAAAAATCATATCTCATGGAAAATTCTTTGAAAACTCTTCAAAAAACCTTTTAGAACTTCCTATTGTTACTCACTTTGAGAAAGAATCAGGCCCATTCATCACATCTGCTATAGTTTATTCTCAAAATCATGAGTTCAAAACTCAAAACTCTTCATTTCATAGATTAATGCCAGTTGATAAAACACATTTCTCAATTAGAATGGTTGAGGGACGTCATTCACATAGAAACTTCACAAATGCAAAAGAACATGGTGAAGATCTTAAGGTTGCAATTACTGTAGGTGTTCATCCTGCAATATCAATCGCAGGTGCTTATCAGGCAGATTGGGGAAAGGATGAATTAAACATAGCAAATTCACTGTTACAAAATAAATTGACACTTTCAAAATGTCCCTATTCTGGAATGCATGTTCCATCAGGTGCTGAAATTGTTATGGAAGGAAAAATACTACAAGATAAAACTGACAAAGAATGGATGGTTGAAATGTTACGTACTTATGATCATCCAAGAGAACAACCACTTTTTGAACTAGAGAAAATGTACTATAGGAATAATCCTATCTTCCATGATATCTTGTCTGGATTTGGTGAACATCATTTACTCATGGGAATGCCAATTGAATCAAAACTAAATGGAATAATAAAGAAAAAATTCCCTAAAACTAAACAAGTTGTATTATCTAATGGCGGTTCACATTGGCTTCATGCTGTGGCTCAGATAGCAAAAACATCTTCTACTGATGTAAAAAAAATAATTAATGAAATTTTTGCCTCTCATCGTTCTTTGAAAATGGTTACCGTAGTAGATGATGATATTGATCCTTCTAGTTCTGATCAAGTTGAATATGCAATGGCTACTAGATTTCAAGCCGATAAAGACATAGTATTAATAAAAAATGTTAGAGGTTCTAGTTTAGATCCTTCTAGTGATCAAAAAAATCTTAAAACAGCAAAACTTGGAATTGATGCAACACGACCTTTGAATAAAAGAAAAGAAGGATTCGAAATTGCAAAAATTCCAAAACTTGATAAAATATCCTTGGATGATTATTAATAAAAAATGAAAGCTCTAGTCTATGAAAAATATGCAGAAAATAATGATTTTGCATCAATTTTAAAACTAAAAGATATTCCTGAACCAATCGTAAAATCAAATGAAGTATTATTTCGTGTAAAAGCTGCTGCATTGAACTATGATGATATTTGGGGAATGCGAGGTAAACCTTTGGCAGTTCCTTTACCGCATATCTCTGGGACTGATGCAGCTGGAGAAGTAATTGCAGTTGGTAACGATGTAAAAAATATCAAAGTGGGTGACAGAGTTGTTTCACATGGAAATATGTCATGCCGTGTTTGTTCTCGATGCACTTCTGGAAGGGAATATGATTGTAAAAAAAGAATAATTTGGGGATTTCAAACAGGTCCTCTTTGGGGTGGATACTGTGAAATTGCACATTTGCCGGAAATTAATGTTTTAAAAATTCCTGATTCAATTTCTTATGAAGAGGCAGCAGCTGCTTCCATGACACTTTTGACATCTTGGCATATGTTGGTTGGAAGAGCTAAAATCAAACCAGGACAAGTTGTTCTGGTGATGGGTGGTAGTTCTGGTGTAGGTATTTTTGGTATTCAGATTGCAAAATTGTATGGTTGTACTGTGATTGCAACTGCAAGTCCAGAAAAACTGGAAAAATTAAAAGAACTTGGTGCGGATTACACAGTAGACCACCGAAAGGAAGATTGGAACAAAGAAGTTTTCAAAATTTCAAAAGAATTAGCAAAAAAGAAGGGTGATGCGCCAGGAATTGACATAATTTTTGAGCATATTGGTGGCTCACACTTCAATAAAGAACTAACTCTACTGAAATATGGTGCAACCATTGTTACTACTGGTGCAACAACTGGCTATGATGTGCCAGCAGATTTACGTCAAATATTTTTTAAGGGAATCAATATCTTGGGCTCAACACAGGGTACACGTGCTGAACTAGAAGATGGATTTTATTGGATGGGTCAAGGAAAAATTAAAGTCATTATTGATTCTGTCTTTACATTTGAAAATGCTGTAGATGCTCATAAAAAAATGCTTAACGGAAAAGGACTGATTGGAAAAATTATCCTTAAACCTTAAACTTATTTTATATTATACTTATTTTGAAGAATTTGTCTTAGTGATTCATCTGAATACCATAATCCGTGTTCTTCGTCAGTATGTTTTCCAAATTCTTTCATAATTTCTTCTGCATTTTCACCTTTGGCGATAAAATCACAGTCATAGCCATAGTCTTTACAAACTAATTCCATAACCATGGTAGAACTACCGAATTTGGTATTAAAAAGTTATACGTTTTTTTCTAAAGTGCAGAATCTACCATTAATGCAATGAACAATACTGCTAAATATGGACTAGAAAATTTGAATAAAACCCATGATGCTTGTTCAGTTGGTTTTGATACTACCCATGCACTAAGCACAACCATCAAAATACCTGATGCTATTGCTGTGTATAGGTAAACTTCACTCATCACTGGTTCACCTGTATCTGTTGTCAAAAAGAATGGAACAATGCTGAATACTACCATCATTACTGTGGTTGCAGCAATTACTCTTGCAGATGTTCTTTCAGATAATACTGCAGTTAACATTGGAACTTTTACTTTTTGATAATCTTCTCTAAAGTGTAATGTTAATGCCCAAATGTGCATTGGAATCCAAATGAATACTAGTCCTGCCATAATTAATCCAAAGTCCCATAATCCAGTTAGTGTAACTGCAGCATAACCAATCATTGCAGGTGCACCTCCTGAAAATCCTCCTAGTATGATGTTGAGTTGACTCTTTCTTTTCAATGCATGACTGTAAATCAAAATATTGTCTGCTAAACCAAATACCATGAATATTCCACACCACATTCCATTCCAAAATGAAGTAGTAAATGCAATTCCAAATGCACATGCAATTGAAATTCCTGCCAAAACTAATCCAAAGTCTCTTGCTTTCTCAGCAGGGAAAATTCTTTTACTTGGAATTGGTCTGTCTTTTGTTCTTTCCATAATTTCATCAATGTCTCTATCGTGATAATTTGTCAAAGTATTTGCTGATGCCGATCCTGCAGCTACTCCAAAAAGCATCAAAGCCCAGGTTGCAATTGAGATTTCAATATTATAGATATTTGATGCCGTAATCGCGGTTCCAAATGCTGTAAAAACTAACAAATACCAAATTTTTGGCTTCGTTAACTCATAGTATGTTTTTATTTTAATTTTAGTAGTAGTTTCTTGCATCTAATCACTCACATTCTCAGAAAAATAAATACCACGCGTTTACTCTGGCATGTAAGGCATTGGTTTTGTCCTTCTTTTCATCTCTATAAAGCTCTCAGAACCTAAAATTCCCTCTATTTTGCCAATTTTCTCTGAAACCACCTTATGCATGTCATTTAATGATTTTGCGTACATTGTAACCATGATGTCAAATCTTCCTGTAACTTCTGAAATTTCTCTTACTCCATCAATTTTGAATAATTCATCAATTATTGTATCTCGTCTTTTAGAATCCATGTTAATTCCTGTAACAGATTTTACTGAATAGCCCAATTCTTTGTCATTGACATCTATTGTATATCGTTGAATTAATTTTTGTTTTAAAAGTCGCTTTATTCGGCTGTAAACTACTGATGAGTTAATATTAATTTTTTCAGATAATTTTGGAACTGATATTGATGCATCATTACTTAATTCTGATAAAATTTTTAAATCAAGATCATCAATTTTTGCCATTTAATTCTCCGGCATTATAGAAATTACTACCTTTAATAAAGATATTATTAAAAAATTTAGAAATTTTTTGACTAAATCTTCTCTTTCTTGTATAGCATCTCTGCTAACAAAACTGCACCTTTTGCAGAGCCCATTTTTTTGTTATGTGAAAATAACATATACTTTAGTCCATTGTCAAAAAGTTCTTCTTTTTCTACTCTTCCAATTGATGTAGTCATTCCATCTCCTACTTCTCTTTCCATTCTAGGTTGTGGTCTTGTTGGATCTTCATGAAATGCATAGTATTTTTCAGGTGCAGAAGGTAATCCTGCTACTGAAATATCTTTATTGTAATCATTGTATGTATTTTTTGCCTGATAAGGATCAATTGCTTTTTCAGTTTCAACAAATACTGATTCTGTATGTCCATCAATTACTGGAACTCTTGTGCATGTGCAACTAACTTTAATATTTGCATCCTCAATTTTACCATCTTTTAATTTTCCAAGAATTTTTCTAGTTTCTATTCTGACTTTTTCTTCTTCTTTAGGTATGTATGGTAAAATATTATCTGTAATTCCCATTGCTGATACTCCTGATTTTCCTCCTCCTGAAATTGCTTGCATTGAAGTCATCATAACTTTTTTGGCACCATATTTCTCTACTAGTGGTTTTAGTGTAATTGCTAAACCTGTGGTTGTACAGTTTGGTAATGGTGCAACCCATCCTTTCCAATTTCTATTTTTCTTTTGAATTTCTAATAATTCAGCCTGTTCATCATTAATTCCTGGAATTAAAATTGGCACATCTTCTTCATATCTATATGCTGATGATGTTGAAATTACTGGTAAATCTTTTGCAAATTTTGTTTCTATATCTCTTGCAGCTTCTGATTCAACTGCTGAGAAGATTAAATCTAATTCCTGTACATTAATTTCTTCAACTTTGAGAACTTTCATACTTTTGATATACTCTGGAATTTCTCCACCGACGTCCCACGCAATAATTCCACTTGCATCTCTAATTGCGTCAAGATACATTTTTCCTGCTGAACGTTCTGATGCAGCAATTTGAGTTACTTCAAACCATGGATGATTATGAAGTGATTGTACAAATTCCTGACCTACTGAACCTGTGACTCCTATTATTGCAACTCTTTTTTTCATCGATCAAATTTGGTAATTTTCTGTTAATAATCCTTTAGCCAGAACCAAAAGAATACTATACTGAATTACTTTATTTCAAATGTTGAAAATAACACCAAATCCAAATACCGTCAAACACGTCCCTGCAGCTCATGGTGGTATATTTTCCATCAAAAACCCTGATGAAAAAATAGTTGATTTTAGTTCAAATGTCAATCCATTAGGTTGTCATCCTAATGTAAAAAAATACTTAAAAAATCACTTAAATCAAATTCATGTTTACCCTGATTCAGAATCAACACGTTTACGTTCAAATTTAAAATGGTTCACGGGAATAAATACATCACAAATTCTAATTGGTAATGGCGCTACTGAGATAATTTATAATTTTTGTAGTACTTTTGTAAATAAAAAATCAAAAGTGTTGATTCCATGTCCGACTTTTTCTGAATATGAAAAAGCAGTGAATTTTTTTGGTGGTAAAACTATTACTTTTCGAACTCTAAATCTTAAAATTGATTTCCAAAAATTCTTAAAAAAAATTCCAACAAAAGGAATTGTCTTTATCTGCAATCCCAATAATCCCACTGGTGAAATTTTATCAAAAAAGGAAATGAAAGAAATAGTAAAAATTGCAGAAAAAAAATCTACTTTGGTATTTGTTGATGAAACATTTATTGAATTAGTGCCAGACTCTAATCCATCGCTTGTAAAATCACTAAAATCATATCAAAATTTATTCATTTTACGTTCTTTTACAAAATCATTTGGATTAGCTGGATTACGTATTGGTTATGGACTTGGAAGTAAAAAAATAATTGAAATATTACAAAGAGTAAAAATTCCTTGGAATGTAAATTATATTGCACAAACTGCTGCAAGCGCTGCACTATGTTATTCTGATTTTCTAGAAAAATCACGGAAAAATATTAAAAAAGAAAATTTATTTTTAATGAATTCTCTGTCAAAAATTGAATGGTTATCCTGTTTTTCTTCTTCTACAAATTTTATTCTAATTAAAACAAAAATAAATTCAAAATTACTTCAAAAAAAATTACTTAAAAAAAATATTCTTGTTAGAGATTGTAGTACATTTTGTGGGCTTGATGAAAATTATATCCGGATAGCAGTAAAAAATAGAATTCAAAATAAATTATTGATAAAAGAGTTAGGAAAAATAAAATGGTAAAATCTTTAATGATTCAAGGAACCTCTTCTGGTGCTGGTAAAACAATACTTGTTACTGCACTATGTAGGATTTTTTCTGATCTTGGTTATACTGTTTCTCCATTCAAAGCACAAAACATGTCAAATTTTTCATATGTTGGTAAAACTTTTGAAATATCTAGAGCACAAGCAATACAGGCAGTTGCTGCACGCACTGACATAACACCTATTCAAAACCCAATATTGCTAAAACCACTAGGAAATTATCGTAGTTCTGTGTTTGTAAATGGAAAATTCTTTAAAAAAATGTATGCCAGTGATTACTATGAGAATTTTGCTCTCAAGACTGGTCTAAAAACTTCGATGGATTCTTTTAACAAGCTTTCACAATCACATGAAATAATTTTTGTTGAAGGTGCAGGTTCTCCTGCTGAAATTAATTTACAGAAATTTGATATCACAAATATGAAAATTGCTCAAAAAACAAAATCACCTGTATTGTTAATTACAGATATTGAAAGAGGTGGTGCATTTGCAAGTATTGTAGGAACAATGGAGTTAATTGAAAAAAAATATCTTAAACTTGTTGAAGGATTTATCATAAACAAATTTCGAGGAGATATTGAAATCTTAAAACCTGGATATAAAAAATTAAAACAAAAAACTGGTTTACCTGTTTTTGGTACAATTCCGATGACTAATTTTGAAATACCTGATGAGGATTCTATTGGAAATTCTCCTAAAAATTTGAACTGGAATGCCACAAATTTGAAAAAATTAGATATTGAAATAAACAAAATTGCTAAAGTTGTAAAGTCAAGTCTTAATATTCCTCAAGTGGAGAAACTTTTGAAATGATTCTAGAATCAATTATTGTAATCGGATTTGCTATATTTCTAGATCTTGCTTTAGGTGATCCAAAAAATCGTTATCATCCTACTGTTTGGATTGGAAATTTAATTGGAACTATAACAACTCGTATAAAAAATGAAAATCAAAATTTAGAAAAATTTGGTGGAATTTTTATTGTCTTAATCCCTGTTTCTGTTTCCATTATTGTTTTATTTGGTTTACAATTTAGTATTGATTTTATTAATATTGAATTTTTATCTATTTTAGTTTCTATTATTTCTGGAATAATATTATTCAAAATGACAATTGCAATAAAGGGAATGGAGCGTCATGCATTATCTGTTTTAGATGCTATTCAAAAAAATGATCTAAACAAAGCAAGAACAAATCTATCTATGATAGTAAAGAGAAATACAAAAAATTTAGATAAAAATCATGTACTATCTGGAACTCTAGAAAGTTTAAGTGAAAATATTGTAGATGGAATAACTGGTCCAATGTTCTACTTTGCTATATTCGGTTTACCTGGTGCATTTGCATATCGTATTGTTAATACTGTTGATTCTATGGTTGGATACAAAACTCAAATGTTTAAAAATCTGGGTTGGTTTGGTGCAAATTGTGATAATATTTTGAATTACATTCCTTCAAGATTAACTGGATTAACAATTGTACTTAGTTCAATGTTATTGGGGCATGATTGGAAAAACTGTTATGAAATTTTTAAACGTGATGGTAAAAAAACAGACAGTCCAAATGCAGGATATCCAATGGCTGCTTTTGCTGGTGCGTTAGGAACTAAATTTGAAAAACTAGAACATTATTCTTTAGGAACTGGTGATAATGAAATTACTTCAAAAAAAGTTAAAGATGCAATTACATTAATGAAGGTTACATCATTACTCTTCTTTGGAATTGTATCTATTCCTATAATCTTGTTTGTCTCATTGGTGGAGTTGATTTTCATTGCTTAAACAAATCGGTTCTGTTTTTTCATTTTTGACAATTATCCCTACATCAAATTCAGATCTTAATTCTATTGCAAAAAACATGTTTCTTTTTCCAATTGTTGGAATTGTAATTGGACTTATCATTGGAAGTTTAGGTTATGGATTATCTCTTTATCTTGAACCTCTTGTTGTATCTTTGGTTGTTGTTGCATCTCTTGCAGTAATAACTGGAATTCATCATACTGATGGTCTTGCTGATTTTGCAGACGGTTTAATGACTAAGGGAACAAAAGAAAAAAAACGCAAAGCGATGAAGGATCTTTCTGTAGGTTCTGCTGGAATATTTTCAATAGTGATGTATGCAATAGGTATGATCATTGCATTATCATTTAGTAGCGGAATGGAGCTATTCAAAATCATATTACTTAGTGAAATAATGGCAAAATTCTCAATGGTTTTGATGGCTGGATTAGGAAATTCTGCATCAATAGGTTCAAACTCTCCTTTCATAGATTCTATGAAAGACAAAAAACGTTTGTTGATAGCTGGAATAATCACAATTATTCCATTGCTTGTTATTGGTGAAATGAATGGATTGATAGTTTTTGCATCGGGAATTATTGTTACAATGTTTTTAGTTGGATTATCCACAAAAAGTTTTGGAGGAATTACTGGTGATGTTATGGGTGCATGTAATGAACTAACCAGATTATCATCCTTGCTAATTTTTGTTTCACTATGATTGGTGTTATTATGGCTGGTGGAAAAGGAACCAGAATGCAAAGTAATCAAGAAAAATTATTGCTTCAATACAAAAAGCCACTTATCTTGCATGTTATTGATGCATTAAAAAATTCAAATTGTTTTGAAAAAATTATTGCTGTGACTAGCCCAAATTCGCCCCAAACACACAAAATTCTTGTTGAACATGATGTAGAAATTCTTGAAACTTTAGGAGAAAATTTTGTAACAGATCTAAACTATGTTTTAAAAAAATTGGATGATTACATATTTCTCACCTCTGGCGATTTACCTCTTTTAGATGGAAATATCGTTAAACAAATAGTTGATACTACAAATCCTGAAAAAATATGGACTAGTATTGTTACAACAAAAATATTTCAATCATCTTTGAATTTAGAACCAGAATGTATTGTTTCATTTAATGAAGAGGATCATGTGCATACTGGTATTTCCATTGTAAACACAAGTAAGATTAAAAATTTTGATTCCGTAGAAGAAAATTACATCATAATTAATGATAAACGTGTATGCTTGAATGTAAATACAAAAACTGATTTTGAATTACTCGGTAGTTTCTAAAATTTTACCATTTATTTGAGCAATTGAACCTGTTGCTTTTGATAAAACATTTCCACATGAATTACAAATTACTTGTGTAGAACTATGAGAGTATACAATCTGTTCCTCATCACATTCATGACATTTTACTTTGTTGAATTTGCTACTTGGTTCTGGAACCAAAACGTGATCTTTCTTCATGCTGCTATCAACTCGAACTTTCTAATTCTAATTCCTTTATTCATCATTTTTCTTTTACATGTTGTACATGTTTCAATTAATGTAACTTTTTTAGTAGTTTTAGCAGGTTTTGCAAGTTTTGGAAATTTCTGTCCACCGTATCCTTTTTTTCTTAAAGCATGTCGTCTTTCTCCTGCTGCTGAACCTCTTCTTTTTCCAGCTTTGTAAATTGAGACTTTCATTTTTTGATGACTTTTACATTTTGGACAATATGATCTAGTCTCTTTTGGTAAATTCATAGTATTGTGCCTCGCTGACCGTAATTTAAACATCGCTTCAATGTATAATAATATCTGAGGCTGTATTGAGATGTGCACACTAAATTTTCTTCAGTATTATCTGAAATTAATTCTGTATCCATTGGTGATAGTTATGCAGATCTAATTTTACAAAATTGCTCTCTAATCAATGTCTATACAAATGAAATTCAAGAAAAAATTCAGATATCAATTAAAAATGATAGAATTGCATTTGTTGGTAATGATGCATCTCACACACTTGGTCCAAAAACCAAAGTTTTAGATATAAAAAATAAGCATGTTTGTCCAAGTTTTGTTGATCCTCACATACACATTGATCATTTTGTGACACCTGCAGAATTTGTAAAAAAATCGTTACTATGTGGTGTCACGTCTCTCTTTCCAGATTCTATTGATATTGTCAGTGTATGTGGTTATCGTGGTTTTAAGGAATTTTTACGACAAACTCAAAATTTACCAATGAGATTTTTCCATACAATACCTGGAGGCTTGCCCGTTGATAGAAAATTTAGTCATGGAAAAACTCTCAGCATACAAGAAGAGAAAGATGCAATTGGATTACAATCTGTTGTTGGTTTAGGTGAAGTTTTTTCTTGGACAAAAGTCACTAAACGTGATCCTAAAACTATAAAGTCATTAAAACAAATGCATGAAAATCATTGTATAATTAATGGTCACACGGCTGGAGCAAGTGGTAAAAAATTAAACTCTTACATTGCATCAGGAATTTTTTCTTGTCATGAACCAATAAATTTTGATCAAGTACTAGAGAGATTACGTCTTGGTATGTGGATAATGATTAGAGAAGGTTCAATTCGTAGAGACTTGAAGGAGATTATTCCTTTAGTATTATCTAATAAAATATATAAAAATCGATTAATGATTTGGTCTGATGGTTTAGATCCTTCTGATATAACTAACATTGGTCACATTGATCATTGTGTTAGAGAATCAATTAAACTTGGAATGAATCCAATTGATGCTATTTGTATGGCATCAAGAAATTGTTTTGATTATTATAAAATGGGAAATGAATTTGGTGGAATTGGCCCTGGAAAAATTGCTGATATTTTAATTTTAGATGATTACAAAAAAATAAAAATTAACAAAGTAATCTTAGGTGGAAAAATTGTTGTCTCTGATGGGAAACTTGTTCAACAACTTCATACCCCTAAAGTACCAGCTTGGATGCAAAAAACTGTTAAGATTCCAAAACTATATCCAAAATTTTTCAATGTAAATTCAAAAAATACTGATGAAACTGTAAATACAATTTTAATGAAAACTGAAATTGTAACACAAAAGAACACATCTAATTTAGATGTCAAAGATTCGAATGTTGTTGCATCGTACGATAAAGATATCTGGAAAGTAGCTGCACTAGATAGAACGTTTGGTAGTAAAACTCATGCCGTTGGATTTTTAGAAAATTTTGGTGCTGATATTGGCGCATTTGCATCTACTTGGAGTTTTCATGAAAATGATATGATAGTTATTGGTTCAAATGAGAATGATATGGCCGATGCATGCAATAAACTCACCAAGTCACAAGGTGGATTGATTATTGTAAAAGATGGAAAAACATTAGCATCTTTACCATTTCAATTGGGAGGAATAATCTCAACGGACCCAATTGAAAAAGTAACAAAAAACTTTACAAAAATTAATGATGTTTTATCTGATTCTGGCTGTAAATTTAAAAAACCGCATCTAATTCCTTTATTCCTGCCTTTCTTGGCATTACCTGACATTAGAATATTGTATAGTGGTATTGTAGATGTAAAATCTAGATCGTTTATCCCCACGATCCAGACTAACCTATAAAAAGGGAATTCGTAGAAAAATATCCGTGGCCTCAATACAACAAACACCAAATGGACCTGTTTTAGTCCTAAAAGAAAGTGCTTTACAAGAAAAAGGTAGAGATGCTCAAAAAAACAATATCATGGCTGCAAAAATGGTATGCGATATTGTAAAATCAAGTTTAGGTCCACGTGGGCTTGACAAAATGCTTGTTGATTCTTTAGGTGACGTTACAATTACAAATGATGGTGCAACAATTCTAAAAGAAATTGATGCGCAACATCCAGCTGCTAAAATGATGATTGAAATCTCTAAAACCATTGATAATGAAGTTGGAGATGGAACCACATCGTCTGTTATCTTTGCTGGAACCTTACTTGCAAAAGCAGAAGAATTACTAAAAAAAGATGTACACTCTTCAGTTATCATTGAAGGCTTTCAAGCAGCATCTGAAAAGGCACTAGAAATTTTATCTGAAATCTCAAAAAAAGTAAGTCCTGATGACAGAGAAATATTGTTACAAGTTGCAAAAACAAGTATGGAATCAAAACTAATTTCAGAAGACAGTGAATCTCTTTCAAAAATTGTTGTTGATTCAATTATGAATATTACCGAAACAAATGATAACAAATCATCTGTTGATCTTGATAATCTTAAAGTTGAGAAAAAGGCTGGAGGTTCAATTCAAGATACCGCATTAATTAAAGGAATTGTTTTGGATAAAGAAGTTGTACACTCTGGCATGCCAAAAAAAATTCAACAAGCAAAAATTGCTTTACTTAACACAGCAATGGAAGTTGAAAAAACAGAGATGAGTGCAGAAATTAGAATTAATGATCCTACACAAATGCAAATGTTCCTTGAAGAAGAAAATAGAATGATCAAAACAATGGTAGAAAAAGTTCATGCAATTGGCGCAAACGTTGTAATCTGTCAAAAAGGAATTGATGACATGGCACAACACTTTTTGTCAAAACATGGAATTTTAGCTGTAAGACGTGTAAAAGAAAGTGACATGACAAAACTTGCAAAAGCAACAGGTGCACGTATTACTTCAAACATTGAAGATATTTCTGAAAAAGATTTAGGTGCAGCAAACTTAGTTCAACAAAAGAAAGTTGAATCTGACAAATGGGTTTTCATTGAAGGATGTAAAAATCCACAATCTGTAACTTTACTAATTCGTGGTGGTTCTCAACGTGTAGTTGATGAAGTAGACCGTTCTATTCATGATTCACTAATGGTTGTTAAAGATGTAATTGAAAAACCAGAAATTGTAGCAGGTGGTGGTGCACCTGAAGCTGTATTGGCATCATTCTTGAAAGATTGGTCTGAAAGATTTGAAGGTCGACAACAATTAGCAATTAACAAATTTGCTGAAGCATTAGAAGTTATTCCATTAACTATTGCAGAGAATGCAGGTATGGATCCAATTGATACCATGGTTAAACTACGTGCAAGACAAAGTGAAGGCAAAAAATGGACTGGAATTGATGCAAAAGAAGGAAGAGTAGCTGACATGTTATCCAAAAATATTGTTGAACCCGTTGTTGTAAAAGAGCAAATTATAAAGTCTGCAACAGAAGCTGCATCAATGATTCTTAGAATTGATGATGTAATTGCAATCTCTGGTGGTTCTGGTGGCGGTATGCCTCCTGGAATGCCACCAATGGGATAAATTTTTCAAAAAGCGGTTCTAGCAATAAAAAATTCTACATACAAATAATATTTCTTGTAAGGGTTGGCTATGACGACAAAAATCTTGTAGTTTGCTATCTGAACCGCTTTTCATAATTAATTTGAGTGATTTTTGGATATAAGATCCGCTGAGGACTTATCCATTATCCATTTTTACTGGTTTATCTCCGTCATGGATACCATCTAACTCTGGTTCATACGAAGCAACAGTCTTTGTATGGGAGAGCGTAGATAATCCAACTGCTCTATCTGATACAGTATCAGTAAGCATCCGAGTCATATGAGGTAATTAGACATCAAACTTTCCTTTTTTTCTTTTTTTTGAACATCTCTTAACGAAAGTTATAGACAAACTCAAAACCCATTAGTTCATTCAGTATACATGAAGAAAATTGGAATTGATTTGGGTGGAACAAAAATTGAAGGAATACTTGTTGATGATAATTATAAAACGATAACTCGAAAACGCATTCCAACAAATCAAGATAATGGATACAATTCAATCCTTGAATCTATTAAAAATTTATGTATGGAACTTATGCCAGAATCAAATGAAAATATATCCATAGGTGTTTGTACTCCTGGAGCATTATCTCTTAATTCAGGCTTGATAAAAAATAGTAATACACAGTGTTTAATTGGAAAAGATCTTCAAAATGATTTAAAAAATATTTTACATCATGATATATCCATTGAAAATGATGCTAATTGTTTTGCATTAGCAGAAGCAAACTTAGGAGCCGGTAAAGATTCTAATCTAGTATTTGGTGTAATAATGGGTACTGGTGTTGGCGGCGGAATAACCATCAATGGAAAAATTCATCATGGTAGAAACAACATTGCTGGGGAATGGGGTCATCATTGTCTTCATAATGATGGCAATAGATGCTATTGTGGTAATAGTGGCTGTGTTGAAACGTACATTAGCGGTCCTTCATTAGAGCAAAACTGGTCTCAACTATCTGGTTTGAATCAATCATTACCTGAAATTCTCCAGAATTTTAATAATCAGCATTTTCAAAATTGGAAAAAATCATTTATTGATAATTTTGCATTATCATTATCAAATGTAATTGATATTTTAGATCCTGATATGATAATACTGGGAGGGGGACTTTCTAACATTGATTTTCTTTATGATGAAGCAAAAAATGCTGTTTATGATAAAGTATTCAGTGATGCAGTTGATACTCCTATTGTAAAAAATCTACTTGGTGATTCTGCAGGTGTATTTGGTGCCTGTTTGTTATAATCTTATTGAGGTTCAATTGTTGCTGGTGGTTTACTTGAAATTACATAAGAAACCCAGGTTACTTCATCAATTTCATTAGTAATTCTATTACTAATTTTTTCTAATACTCCATTTGGAAGTCTAGTCCAGTCTGCAGTCATTGCATCAATAGAATCTACAACTCTAACTGTGACAATTCTTCCATATCTTCGTTCATCTCCTACAACTCCAACTGCTTTATCATCACCCACTGCTGCATATGCTTGCCAAACTTTGTCATAAACTCCTGCATCCCATAATTCATCTTCAACAATTTTACTTGCTTTTCTACAGATTACTAATTTTGAAGGAGTAATCTCTCCAATAATTCGTACAGATAATCCTGGTCCTGGAAATGGATGTCTTTTTAGTAGTTTTTCTGGAACACCTAAAATTCTAGCAATATCTCTTACTTCATCTTTATACAATTCTTTTAATGGTTCCAAAATTTTAAGATCTAACCAATCTGGTAATCCACCAACATTGTGATGAGATTTTATTACTGCAGCTGGACCTTTTGAGACTCCACTTTCAATTATATCTGGATAAAGTGTACCTTGTGCTAACCATTTGAATGGCCCCTTCTCTTTTGCAAACTCGGTAAATACTTGAACGAATTCCTCTCCTACAATCTTTCTTTTTTGTTCAGGATCTGTTATTCCTTTTAATTTTGAAAGAAATTGTTCACTTGCATCTCTTCTATGAAAATTCAATGAAAAATTATTTTTGAACATATCTTCAATTTCTTTTGATTCATCTAATCTCAACAATCCATTATCTACAAAAACCCCTGTTAGTCTATTTCCTATGGCTTTGTGTATCAATAGTGCAGCAACTGTTGAATCAATACCTCCACTAACTCCACATAATACATTTCCATCAATTTCAGAGATTTCCTTGACTGTTTTTTCTACAAATCCTTCCATTGTCCATTCCTGTTTGGCTTTACAAACATTCAAAACAAAATTCTTCAAAATATCGGTTCCTCGTTCAGTATGAACTACTTCTGGATGAAATTGAATACCAAATACGGTTCTATCTGTATTTGCTATTGCAGCTGCATGTGAATTTTCTGTATGACCAATAACTTCAAAATTTGTTGGAATCTCTTCGGCCTCATCTCCGTGACTCATCCATGCACGAATTGATTCACCAATACCATCTAACAATTTTGAATCTTTATCCATTGAAAGAAGAGATGAACCATATTCTTTATTTGCACGTTTCACTTTCCCTCCAAATTTATTTACAATTAATTGATGGCCATAACAAATTCCTAATAATGGCAAGTCAAAATTGAATAATTCTTCATCAGGTTTTGGTGCATCTTCATTATAGACGCTTGACGGTCCGCCTGAAAAAATAATTCCCTTTGGATTCATCTTCTTTAGTTCTTCAGCTGATATGTCGTATGGAACTAATTCTGCATAAACTGAAAACTCTCTAATTCTTCTACAAATCAAATGACTATACTGTGACCCAAAATCTAGAACAATTATTTTTTCCATTTTCTTACTTAGCTGAATTTTCTAGCATTCTTGTAAGTGACCATGTAGCTGTATTGATTATCTCATCCAATCTCTCTTTTTGTCTATAATTTTTTATGATTATTTCTCTAATCGCTGGTCCATTTTTATTAATTACACAATCAATTACTGAACTCTGATCAATTTTTCCATTTTTGACATCTGCACTATCTATTTTTTTCATTTCTCCAATAATTCTCTCGATAAAAAATGATCTGAGTGGTGGTATTTCATCTGTGAGTCCAATTCCTTCACTCATTATTATGGAAATTTTTTCAGGAGTCACAAATGCATTGGCGATAACTTCTCCATCTTTATTTTTCTTAATTTGAATTGATTCTGCTGTATCTTTTTTCTCCACTATGGTTTCTACACTTGGTTCTTTTTTCTCCACTATGGTTTCTACACTTGGTTCTGATTTTCTTGGTAATGAAGATGCTTTGGTAAAACTAGATCCTTTCAAAACTACATCTAGTATGTCCAAATTTTTCTGTAGAAAGTCTAATTCTTCTTGATGTTTTGCCATTTTATCTACTATTGATTCTTTTAATTGTAACATTTTTTCGATCTGCTCGTCAGTATACTGCATAACTATTAGAAAACTCATTCAGTATTAAAACGCATTCTAAAAGTTTTCAATAAACTCTAGGTCAATCATTCTAATAGTTTTGTAACCCTTCATTCTTTTCGTTGAATACAACTCTGCTTTTGATTTTGTTGCAAACCATTCAATAATCATTTTTCCAAATTTCAATTTTTTTATCTTTGTTCTACGATTGATTACTTTGTGTTTTGAATATTTTCCAATTTTTTGGCCAAAATCCATTCCAATTAAAATAATTTTACTTGCATTGAAATATTCTGCGAGAAATACACATCTATCTCCATCTGTAAATCCACCAAAATTCTCTAATTTCCCAAATTCTCTTGTTTGCGTAGTACCTATCACATTTGAAAGTTCTT
Source organism: Nitrososphaerota archaeon (assembly GCA_018647405.1). Taxonomy (GTDB): domain Archaea; phylum Thermoproteota; class Nitrososphaeria; order Nitrososphaerales; family Nitrosopumilaceae; genus Nitrosopelagicus. The sequence goes on from JABGTD010000061.1 coordinate 30,871, forward strand.
TTACAATTTCTAATCTATTTGAATTATCTCCATGTGCATGAACTATTATCGGAATTTTTGTTTTTCCAATTTTTTTAATACTTTTCAAGTCTCCATCTAGGTCAGTAACTAAAATATCTGGTTTGATATTTTTTTCTAATAATGCCCTCACTGCACCATCAGCTACAATTTTTGTAACATTCTTAGATTTTTTAATATATTTTAATGATTTAGATAATGATGGTCCTGCACCAATAACGAAAACTGTTTTACCTCTAATTATATTTTGAATTTGTTTTATTGAATTTTTTCTTTTTAATAAAAAGTTTAATTTTTTAGCAGAAATAAGATCCTCTTTTTCTGAATATCCAAAACTCTTTCTAATTTCATTGAATTTAGTTTTCCATCCACGAATTGTCATATCACTCAAATAGATTACCTTATCATAAATGATATGACAAAATTAGGTAATCTTGTAGTTGGAAGAAAAAATAAAATTACCATTATGGGAATTTTGAACATTAGTCCTGAATCATTTTATAAAAAATCTGTAAAATCCACAAAATCAGAAATATCAAAGTATTTGTTAGATATGGAGGAAAATGGTGCCAATATTATAGATATTGGAGGAATGTCTACTGCGCCATATCTCAAAACAATTGTTTCTGAAAAAACTGAATCTAAACGAATAACAAAAACAATCAAAATTATACAAAATTTATCTAACATTCCAATCTCTGTTGATACTTGTAGAGCATCAGTTGCAAAAGATGCACTTGAATTAGGAATTGATGTAATTAATGATATTTCTGGTTTAAAGCACGATGCGAATATGCCAAAAATTATAGAAAAATATAGCCCATCTGTAATTTTATGTTCATACAGTAAACAACTTGTAAAAGGTAATTTGATATCCACAACAAAAAAACTTTTGAATGAAAGTGTAAAAATTGCAAAAAGTGCACAAATATCTGAAGACAAAATTGTAGTCGATCCATCTATTGGTTTCTTTAGACGTTCTTCTGATGTAAAAAATAAACTTCCATATACAAAAATTAATTCTGATTGGGCTCAACGTGATGTTGAAATTATTAAAAAATTAAAACTTCTAAAAACAAATTTTCCAATTTTAGTTTCTATTTCGAATAAATCGTTTATAGGACGACTACTCGGAAAAGAAAATCCTGATGATCGAAATACTGGAACTGCAATTGCTGAAATGTTATCAATAATCAATGGTGCATCGATAATTCGAACCCATAATCCACAAATTACCTCTGATGTTATCAAACTTACAAAATCCCTCACAAAAAAATCCAAGAAAGGCTTATAACAGATTTTTTCTCTCTGGTAAAAGGTTCATTTGACAATAAGAGAGGGATTTACTTTTGATGATGTTCTCCTTGTACCCAAATTTTCAGATATAACTAGTCGTTCACAAACAAATCTTTCAACAAATTTATCACGAAATATAAAACTCAATATTCCTTTAGTTAGCGCAAACATGGATACCGTCACTGAATCTATGATGGCTACAACAATGGCTAGACAAGGTGGAATTGGAATCCTTCATAGATTTTTAACAATAGAAGAAGAAGCAAATCAAGTTCTAAAAGTTAAACGTTCTGGAAGTGTAATGATTGATAATCCATATCAAATATCTTCTGAAAAATCTATTGAAGAGGCTATGGATTTGATGAATGAAAAAGAAGTATCAGGATTATTAGTTGTTGATTCTGATTCTAAACTTGTTGGAATTTTAACTGAACGTGATGTACTTTTTGAATCTATCACTTCGAAGAAAACTGTATCTGAATTAATGACTAAAGATGTAATTTCTTCAAACGAAAATACATCATTAGATGATGCAAAAGATATTCTAAAAAGTCATAGAATTGAAAAATTACCCTTAGTTAATGATAAAAATCAAATTGTTGGACTTTACACTACACAAGATATTATGAATATTGAGAATTTTCCCAATGCTTCAAAAGATAAGAAAGGTAGACCTCTTGTTGGTGCTGCAGTTGGAGTAAAGGGTGACTTTCTAGATAGAACTGAAGCATTACTTACAGCTGGTGCAGATGCGATTGTTGTTGATATTGCACATGGTCACAGCGAAAATGCAATTAGTACTGTAAAAAATATCAAAAAAGCATTTCCTGATTGTGAACTTATTGCTGGAAATGTAGCAACAGCACAAGGCACTGAAGATTTGATTAAAGCTGGAGTTGATGCTGTAAAAGTTGGAGTTGGTTCTGGTTCTATTTGTATTACAAGAGTCATTACTGGTTCTGGTGTACCTCAATTAACTGCAGTTATGGATTGTGCTGAAATTGGTAAACAATATGATATTCCAATTATATCTGACGGTGGAACAAGAACTTCTGGTGATGCCACAAAAGCACTTGCAGCCGGTGCCTCTGCTGTTATGCTAGGTGGCATGTTAGGTGGTACTGATGAGAGTCCTGGTTCAACAATTACAAAGAATGGAAAAAGATACAAGTTTTACAGTGGAATGGCATCTTTAGGTGCTGCTCGAAGAAGAAAATCAAAAGAAACCACTCAAAGTGATGCTGATGATGATCTAAATGATTATGTTGCTGAAGGTGTAGAAGCAATGGTTCCATACAAAGGAACTGTACTTGATATTCTTGTTCAGATTACTGGAGGAATACGTTCTGGTTTGAGTTATTGTGGAGGACATGATATTAAACAAATGCAAAATAATGCTGAATTTATTAAAATGTCACGTGCTGGCTTTGCAGAAAGTCAACCACATGACGTTGATGTACTATAGCTAATCTTTTATTGATTTAAAATCCAGTTTTTTTATGTTAAATAAGCTCACAATAATTGGAATAATTATTGGAAGTGGAATTTCAATTCTTGGGGCAGCTTCTATGGTTACTTCATTAAATTCTCCAAATGAAATTCAAGAAGATACTGCAACGTTTGGAGTTGGTGGTCTAGACAAAATCAACTTTAACGCACCTGAAAATTCATCTCAATCATTAACTGTAACTGGTGCTTCATTTGATATCAAAATTACAACTCCTGATTCAAGTAATGATGTAGATGCAAGTTTTAAAGATAAAGCAAGTTTTTCATGGACATCAAATACTGCAGGTCAGACAATAATTGCAATACAGAATACTGGTGATTCTGAATTTACTGAAAATTATAAATTTGAATTAGCACGTGATCCATTATTTTTCACATATTCAGTTTTAGTAATTATTGCAGGAGTTGTGGTAATTGGATTTAGTGCTGGATTTAGTGCAAAAAAACCAAAAGGATTCTAATCTAAATCTGCAATTGGGTATGAACCGATTATTTTAAGGAATATTGTATTTTTAGAAATTATATCTAAGACTGATTTAATTTTTGAATTTGAATAGTGTCCTAGAAAATCCACAAAAAAATTATACTCCCAATTTTTATTTTTGTTAGGTCTAGACTCAATCTTTGTTAAATTGATATCATTATCATTAAACTCTTTCAATATTTGATGTAATGCTCCGGGTTCATGTTTCACTGAAAATATAATTGATGTTTTATCTTTTGTACCCTCAATAGAATTTTCTTTTGAGAATATCAAAAAACGTGTATAATTATTTGGATTATTTTCAATTCCCTGTTTTACAATAGGTATGTTATACAAATTTCCTGCATTATTACTTGCAATTGCTGCAAAATGTATGTCATTCATTTCTTTAATAATTTTTACACTTCCTGCTGTATCATATGTTGGCACAGTTTTCAATTTTTTATTTTGAATAAAATCACTACATTGTCCTAATGCTTGTGGATGTGAATATACTGTTTCAATATCTTCTACTTTTCCAGTACTGATAAGACAATGTTCAACTTTGAAATATTGTTCACCTATTGCATGTAATTTTGTATGTGTAATTGCATCGATACTTTGTCCAACCGTTCCCTCAATAGAGTTCTCAACAGGTAGGATACAATAATCACTATCCTCATTCTCAGTTATTTTCAATGTATCTTCAAAACTATTGCATGGCACAGTTTCTATTTTTTCTTTAAAGAATTTCTTTATTGCACTTTCACTGTATGCTCCGTGTTCACCTTGAAATGATACTTTCTTCATCTTAATTTTGAGTTAAAAATTCACTTTTCCCAAAGTCTAAGGATAGTTTTCTATCGTCAATCCATCCACAATCTTTACACTTTACTGCATCTCTCATTTTTACAACAGTTCCAAAACATTTTCTACATTTTGTGAATAATACACCTAGTTCTTGTGAATCAATGCTTGCATGTATTGTTCCATTAATGTGACTGATTATCTCTACTTTAACAACATCTTTTGCTAAAGCAATATTCTTTTTTCTAATATGTCTTGTAACACAAATACATTCCAAATCTGCAACTACTTTTTTTCCATTCACATACTTTATCATTATCGCAATCATCGATGGTAAGTTTGCTTCAACAACTCCTATGATGATATCTCCTACTTTTGGAACTGTTATCTGTGTTTGACTATTCACTGAAGCTAATCTTTCAGAAGAATCTAGATTAATTTCTCCAATTGTTGTTGCTCTAATAGATTCATCATCTTCGAATGTATTTTCACCTGGAAGATATTCTTCAATTTGGGCAATTTTTTCACCTGGAATCTTCTGATTTTCATTCATATCAGTACACGGAAAATTTTACTTTTAATTGTTTTTAGAGCTACACATAATTGATTAAGTACGATATTTTTAGCTCATTATGAGTGAAACTAGAATTAGTAAAATCATCACTAATACTACATTTCTGTTTTCAATTGGAATTATTGGTATCAGTGTAATCTCAGTTATTTTCCCAGCACTAATCATTTCACAAACATATGAATTCCCTTTAGATCTAAATCCTTTTGAAACTAGTCCTTGGTTATTACCAATATTTTTTTCAGTTATTTCTTTACTTACTTTTGGTTTCTTACATTACAAAAAAAAGTTACCATTTTCATTAAGTAATACTATTGACCTAATCCTAAATTTTGAACTTTCAAAAAGGATTTCAATTATTTTAGGACTTTCTATTTTAGCTATTTACATAGGATTCACAATTCCAGAACTCTTCATTGATGAATCTGAACAATGGCCTGATTACATTGTTTTAGAATCAGCTTTGAATATTTGGCCATCAACTGATCATCTTAGTGTGTACATTAAAGAACAAAATACAAGATATGTTCGAATGATTTTACTTGAATTTTCACAAGATATTTTTCAAAATATTAAATTTTTACCATTTGTTGCAAGTGTATTTACTGTAATATTCACCGCATTAATTACTATTCAACTTTCAAAAAAACGATTTGCAGGAATAATTGCAATGTTAGTGTTATTATCTAGTGTAACATTTACTGACTTTGATACTATAGCTGTTTATGAAAATTTTTGGGTATTATTTTATTTAATTTCATTATATTCAATAAATAAAAGATGGTGGCATGCATCTCCTGTTAATTTCATTTTGTCAATATTTACCAAAGCGTTTACTGCAACTTATTTTTGGATGAATTTCTTTTACATATATCGTGCAACAATTCCAACTAAGACTAAACTTTTACTTTTTGCTTCGTATGGAATTGTTTTAGGTATAACATACTGGATTTTTGAAAATGGTAGAAGTATAATTTATGATGACATTATTCGATATGATTTTAATGCATTTTTAGATGGATTTACTGGTTGGGGAAATTCAATGCAATTGGAACCCTTTGTTTTACTCTTTATACTTCCGTTAACTGTAATGTTATTTTTCAAGTCACGTAATGGATTAAAACAAGCCGATTCAATCATGATACTTCTTGCAGGCTCAATACTTGCAGGACCACTTATCTCTCTTGTTACTGATTTCTATTTTATTTTACCATATCGTTTTATTCCATTTGTTATCTTCATGGCAATTGCAGTTGGTTTGCTTTTCTCTAAAAAAATTAACCCTGAGTAATAATGTGCCAAATGGTTGTTACATCATCTAAAGATTTTACTGTATACACGTGATTTAACCCTCTGAATATTGTATGTGATTCACCTTCCTCATCATTAATTCCTAACATTGTCACAAACGCTCTATGATAATACTCACATGGATCTGAATATCCTGGAATTTGATACAAGTTTGTCAAACATTCTGGATTATTATAATCGACTTCAACTTTGTGTAAACTAACTCTTTCACCGTTAATTGTTCCTTGTTTTACGAGATAATCGGGATTAGATTTTAAAAATCTGTCCACAACTGGGTCATTTAGATATCTTGTTGCATCAACTCTAACTACGCTAATTAATCCTCCATCAGAATTTCTTAACACGGAAATACCTGTAGCTCTGTATTTTGATTCTTCAATTGGATCCATATCTCCAACTGACACATCCACGTAAAGTGATTGTGCATAAACCTGTGAAATACAAATAGGTACAACCAAAATCATTGCAAGAAAAAGAAGATGTATTTTTTTCATAACTGACTATAACCAGTGTGGTATTTCTAAGTAATTATCTAATTTTTCATTTTTGAGCATTTTCAATAATGCGTTTGCTTGTGGTGTTGATAACATTGGCTTATCAAATTCATTATCTGTCGAAATTCTTGGGCATGCAACTTGGATGAACGCATCAATTCCTGTAAAGTTTTTCAATCTATCACTAGTAATGTCTGTTAAAGCTAACAGTTGAACTTCTTTACCTCTTTCTTCCAATTCTTTTTTAAATTTTAAGGCTGTAACTTTTGCAAATTGACCTTCTTTTAGACCTACAATCACTCCAAAAACTTTTGCCTCTGTTGCTTTGAAAATTTTCAATGTAGCCTTTTTTTCTAATTTTTCTGCAAAGCTAGTAACGTCTCTTACTTCGTTAAAATAAGGATCTAAAATGTAAGTTGTTACTTTGGTTGATATTGCAACTCCTGCTGCATGAAAGTTACTTTGTCCTAAAAATAAATTTGCATCAACTTGTTCTTTAATTTCCATAGCCGGATAAAATTCACACCCAAAAACTTGTCCATCATTTAATTGTCCTTTACCTTTTCCAATTTTCACCATAATTCCTCCTTCTTCAAGTTTTTTCCTAACAGGCTCAACTTGGTGAAGATGTTGACTATCTGTAATTAATGAAATTGTTTTTCCTTTCAAAAGTTTAATCGCTTTTAGTATTACATCATCAAAAGGCACATCATCAAATGCATCAATCATCATAACATTATCTTGTTCACCTGGAAATGTTTCAAGTTTGTTTGTGTGACCTATATTGAACAAAATTTCTGCACCCAACACTTTTGCACCATTTGAATTTAGATCACATGTTCCCCAGGTTGTATCTGCCAAAACAAATGCAGGAATATCAAATTTTTTTGTAATATTTATCGCAGTTTGCTGTACTTGTGGTAACATCCCATCTGGAGCATTTAATGCAACAGTGACTGGTTTTCTTTGAGATATTATCTCGAAAATTCTCTTTTCATCAATTATTATCATTTGTTCTCAAAAGTGTCATTTTGAATTTAAACCAAACTCTTTGACAAATCACTAAAATTCCTATATTTTATTGGTAAAACATGTCTAAACAGATACTCCATATTGGTATTGATGACACTGATTCACCTAAGGGCATGTGTACTACATTTTTAGCTTACAAAATTATTAATCGATTAAAAAAAGAAAATGTAGATTTTCTTGATTTTCCAAATTTGGTAAGATTTAATCCCAACATCCCTTGGAAAACTAGAGGTAATGGAGCTGTTGGAATTAAAATCTCTACTTCTAATCCTAAAAAAATTAAAAACCTAGTGAAAAAATTTGTTAAACAATATTCTGATGTAAAAAATGGAGCAAATCCAGGTCTTGTTTTTTGCCAAGATGAAAATATCCCTGATGAATTTTTAAAGCTAAGTTCAGATGCAATGTGGAAATTGATTCATAGAAATGAGGCTAAAAAAATTCTTTCAAAATATAATCTTGATTTTTTTTATCTTGGAAATGGTCAAGGATTAGTTGGTGCTACTGGCGTAATAGGTTATATCTTTCAGGATGAAACATACGAACTACTTTCTTATCGTAAATCATCACAATTTGGAAAAAAACGAATCTTGGATAAATCTAAGGTGAAAGAAATGCAAGAAAAAACATATCCGAATACATTCAATAGTTTTGATTCAAAGAAAAATAAAGTCCTGTTAATGCCTCATGGTCCTGATCCTGTTTTTTATGGAGTTCGTGGAGAGGATTCAACAACATTAATTTCTGCATCAAAAATGATCCAACCAAAGGAGAAACTAGCTGGATATCTTATTTTTAAATCAAACCAAGGAACAGGTGATCATTTAAAAAATGAAATTGATGTAAATAATTTTTTACCTTATACATCTGGAACATTACGGGGTGTCATTATCACAAAACCTATTGTCACTAAAGGTGGTCATGTATTTTTCTCAATAACTGTAAATAATATAAAAATTAATTGTGCAGTCTATAAACCAACACGAATAACTGATGTTGCAAAAGAGTTGATTGTTGGAGATATTATTAAAGTGGGAGGTGGTATTAGAAAAGCAACAAAAACACATCCAAGAATTTTAAATCTTGAATTCATTCAAATTATAAAACTTGAAAAAAAATCTAAATTAATAAATCCATTTTGTAAATCTTGTCACAAACATATGAAATCAAAGGGTAAAAATCAAGGTTTTGAATGTGTAAAATGTAAAAAAACATCTAATCATAAAAATCGCCAATTTTTCACACGTTCGCTTAAAGAACAAATCTACATACCTGATGTTTCTGCACACCGTCACCTCACAAAACCTGTTCAACGTATGAAACAAAACCCAAAATCTGAAAAATTTAATCCAAACTCTTCATGGATCACTAATTTTTAAAATCATAATAGCGGGGAGTAGATTTGAACTACTGATTTTCGGGTTATGAGCCCGACGGGATGACCTGACTTCCCCACCCCGCTGAACAAAAATTCCTTATGAGGTATATACGCGTTTCAAATTCGGAAATGAATAAAAGGATTCCAACCAATTTTTTAACATGCTTAGAAAATTCCAAATTATTGGTATTGCAGGTGCTCTGATATTTTCTGCCGTAATTCTGACCGATACAATACCTTCAAATCCACCACCACTTCCTGAACCTATTGTTCAAAATGTTTCAACAGATTCTGTAGAAATTGTAATAACAAATTTAGAAAAACCTTGGTCAATCGCTTTTGCTGATGAACGAATATTTGTTTCAGAAAAATCTGGAAAAATTAAAATAATTACTCCATTAGGTTTACTTGAAACTCCATTAATCACATTACGTACACCTGAAATTTTTGGTGGTGGATTGCTTGGAATAACAACCCATCCTGATTTTACAAATAATCATTTTCTTTATGCATATTACACATATGAAGAAAATGAAAAATTATGGAATAAAATAATTAGAATTACAGAAGAAAAAAATAAAGCTACTGAAATTATTACTATACTTGATAAAATTCCTGGTTCAGCATTTAGTAATGGTGGAGTAATCAAATTTGGCCCTGATGAAAAATTATATGTTGGAACCGGTTCTGTATCTGATTTTTCAGATGAATCGCAAAACCTTGATTCTCTTACTGGAAAAATTCTTAGATTAAATGATGATGGCACAATACCTGCTGATAATCCATTTGAAGAATCATATGTGTTTACACTTGGACATCGGAATCCAACAGGTTTTGCATGGAATAATGATAGACAAATGTATGCCACTGAATCTGGCCCAACAAAAAATGATGAAATTAACTTGATAAATGCAGGTTCTAACTATGGTTGGCCTGAAGTTCAGTGTTACTCGAACAATAATAAATTTGCAAACCCCCTAGAATGTTTTGATCCTGAATTGGAACCTGGTGGAATTATCTTCTATTCAGGAGACAAACTCGACTTTGATAATAAAATGATCCTTGCTACACAAAAAGCAACAAATTTGTTCATAGTTGAAATTAATGACGATGATGCAAACCTTGAACGTATTTTGAGTGGTGTAGGTAGAATTAGAGATGTAGCACAGGGTCCTGATGGATATGTATACATCATAACTACAAATACGGATGGAAAAGCATTTCCCGCACCTGATGATGACAAATTATTGAGGATATTGAAATAAAATGACTGATTCATCCATTCCTAAATTTTTTGAAAAATCACATGAGGAAAAATTAGATATTATTTGTAATTTTTCTGATTTAGATGATGATGAATTAAATTATCTAAAAAATGCAACTGGTGGAATAAATTTTGAGCATGCAAATAAAATGATTGAAAACGCAATTAGCACATTTTCTCTTCCACTTGGAATTGCAACAAATTTTAAAATAAATGGTAATGATTATCTTGTTCCTATGGTAATTGAAGAGCCATCTGTAATTGCAGCTGCATCAAAGGCTGCAAAAATTGCTAAACTTCATGGTGGTTTTACTGCAAAAGTTGAAGGAAATATCAGTATTGGACAAATTCAAGTATTGGATGTAAATATTCAAGAGTCAATTTCTATTATAAATTCTAACTCAAATGATATTATTGAATTAGCAAATTCTGCAAGTAAAACATTGCCAAAATTAGGTAAGGGCGCAAAAGAAGTACAATGTAAAGAAATCAAAACTTCATCATCATCTATGTTGATTGTGGAATTAATGATCGATGTAGGTGATGCAATGGGTGCAAATGTAACTAATACAATGTGTGAAACTGTTGCACCATTAATTGAAAAATTAACTGGTGGAAAAATTCTACTAAGAATTCTTTCTAATTATTCCACAAAACGAATGGTTTCTGTTTCTGCAACTTTTGATAAAGATGCGGTTGGTGGTGAACAAGTTGTTAATGACATGATCTCTGCATTTGAGTTTGCTGATAATGATGTTTATCGTGCTGTTACACATAACAAAGGGGTAATGAATGGAACAATTTCTGTTGCAAATGCAACTGGACAAGATAGTAGAGCTATAGAAGCTGCTGCACATGCATATGCATCACATACAGGAAAATATCGTTCATTAACTAAATGGAGAAAAGATGATTCAGGAAATTTAGTAGGTAATTTTGAGATTCCTTTATCTGTTGGAATTGTTGGTGGAGTAACAAATGATCATCCTATAGCAAAAATTTGTACCAAAATTTTGAAATTACAAAATGTACAGGAATTAGCTTGTATAATGGCTGCAACTGGATTGGCACAAAATTTTGCTGCGATGCGTGCATTGGTTACTGAAGGTATTCAGAAAGGACACATGAAATTACACGCTCGAAAACAGGCAAGTAATTCCTAACAAAATACCCAAAGAAAATTTTCTACGTGTTTTAACCATCCATTATATTACGTATAGTAGTTCGTATAGAAATGTCCAAAGTAAAATTTGCAATCCCCAAAGGAAGCCTAGAAGAAGCTACATTCAAGCTTCTTGAAAACTCATGGACTAAAGTTAGCAGAAAGAGTAGAACATATCGTGTTTTTCTAGATGATCCTGAAATCATGGTAAAAATGCTTAGACCTCAAGAAATACCTAATCTAGTTTCTGATGGATTGTATGACGTTGGTATTACTGGAAAAGACTGGATCAATGAAACTAAATCTGATGTTGAACTATTACTTGATCTTGAATATGGAAAAATAAAATTAGTAATTGCAATTCCAGATACACTAAAGTTCAAAAATTTTGATCAAATGATTGCAGAATACGCAAAAAAGAAAAAAATTCTACGTTTATCTTCTGAATATCTAACAAATGCTTCAAAATTTATCAAGAGTTGTAAATCATACAAAAAAGCATTTGGAAATAAAGATCCAATGATTATTACCCCATGGATGAGAGTTGGAACTAACAAAAATGTCCAAATTCACTTATCATTTGGTGCAACAGAAGCAAAACCTCCAGAAGATGTAGATGCAATCATGGATGTTACAGAAACAGGAACAACTTTGAAACAAAATGGTCTAAAAATTATTGATACAGTAATGAAGTCTAGTGCACATTTGATTGCAAATAAAAAATCTCTAAAGGATAAAAACAAACGTGAAAAAATATTTGATATTGTGACTTTAATGAGTGGTGCAGTACAAGGAAAAAAATACTTACACTTGTATCTTAATATCAAAGAAAATAATTTGAAAAAGCTTCTCAAGGAACTTCCTTCATTAAAGAAACCTACTGTTAGCCCATTAAGTGAAAAAGGTTGGGTCGGTGTAAACACTGTAATCTTAAAAACTGACTTCCACAAACTAATACCAAAACTTCGAAAGATTGCTCAAGGAATAGTTGTACATGAACCACGACAAATTCTTCAGTTAGAGGAGATAAAGCGTGACGAAGAGAATTGATCAAGATATTACAGGTTAGTAATGTTGACAGTTTTGTAGAAACCAGACGTCAAAAAACCTCACAAAAAGATAGAAAAATTGTACAATCTATTTTAGATGATGTTAGAAAAAATGGTGATTCTGCTGTCAAAAAATACGAGCAAAAATTCAATGGTAAAAAAACAATACAATTACGTGTCAGTAAGCAAGACTCAAAAAATGCAAAAATTACTGATACAGAATTTGCTGCACTACAATTGTCAGCAATAAAACTATCAAAAACACAAAGAATTCTAAATAAAACATTACTTCAATCTGTTAAAAAAATTCCAAATGTTTCATTTGTTCCTATTTCAAGTGTTGGTTGTTACATACCTGGAGGTCAAGCTAGGTATCCAAGTTCAGCAATAATGTCTGTAATTACTGCTGCTGAAGCTGGAGTTAAGAGAATTGTAGTTGTTTCTCCTCCTGATTCTAATGGAAAAATTGATCCAATGACAATCACTGTTTCACACAATTGTGGTGCAGAAATTTACAAAGTAGGTGGAGCACAAGCAATTGCTGCACTTGCATATGGGACAAAATCAATACCTAAAGTTGATAAAATTGTTGGACCTGGAGGAAAGTTTGTTAGTATTGCCAAGGCAATTGTCAGCGAAGAAACTTCAATTGATATGATTGCAGGACCAACTGAACTTGGAATTATAGTAGACTCAAGCACTGATCCTGAATTGGTGGCATATGATCTTGTATCACAAGCAGAACACAGCAATGATACAATGTGTTTTGTTATCACAACATCAAAATCTAAGGCAACACAAATTCAAAAATCACTTGAAAAATTAATTCCAAATGTAGAAAGAAGTTCTATTGTTAAACAAAGTATATCTAAAAATGGATTTATTGCAATTTGTAAAAATCAAAATGATGTAATTGAATTAGCAAATAAAATTGCACCTGAACACATGGAATTAATGGTTAAAGGTGCAAAAGCATTATCCAAAAAGATTACTGGTCCCGGTCTAGTCTTAATTGGAAATAATACTCCTTCATCAGCAAGTGATTATCTCTTGGGTACAAATCACATACTTCCTACTAATGGATTTGGTAGAACTAGAGGTGGATTGTCTGTATTGGACTTTCTAAAATTACAAACTGTGGTTGAAACAAAAAAATCAGATCTTAATGAAATTTCTGATAACTTAAAAATACTTACTGATGCAGAAGGATTACCGAATCACTACAAAGCTGTAGAAAGGAGACTAAAATGAATAAAAAATTTGAAAAGAGATTAAATGAATTAGAAAAACTTTCTGGATATCAAAAACCAGCTAAAGTTGATGATGTATTGAAACTAGATTCAAATGAAAATCTTGCAATCAAAAAAGAATTTCAAACAGAACTAATTCGTGAAGCTCAAAAACGAACTGACATTCGAACATATCCACTTGGTGGAGTTGAGAATTTCATTAATTCACTTGCAAAATATCTCAAAGTACCAAAAAATATGATTTCAGTTGGCAACGGTTCTGATCAAATTCTTGATTTAATCTTAGCAAACCTCTGTACAAATTCAACTAAAGTTCTAACATCTGATCCTACATTTGGATTTTTTGAAGAAAGATGCAAACTTTATTCAATAAAACAAGTTAAAATTTCATTTTCAAAAAATATGGATTTACGTATTGAAGATTTCATCAAAAAAGCAAAATCTGTAGACATGATTTATCTTGATTCACCAAATAATCCAACCGGTTTCCAATTTTCTAATAAAGACTTGGAAAAGTTGATCAAATCTTTCTCAGGACCTATCATAATTGATGAGGCATATGGTGAATTCTCAAATTCATCTGTTCTTAGCTTGGTAAAAAAACACCCTAACATAATTTTAGTAAAAACACTATCCAAGGCTTTTGGATTGGCTGGATTACGTATTGGATATATGATTGCAGACAAAAAATTAACTGAAGTTTTTTCAAATGTCATACAATATCCATATCCACTAAATACACTCGCTATTGAATGTGGGATTTTAGCAATAGAAAAATCAAAACAAATTATTTCAATTTTTGAAGTTATCAAAAAACAAAGGTCAAGAATCATACAAAATCTAAAAAAATATGATGCTTTTGATGTCTTTGATTCTAATGCAAATTTTGTATTATTTGATGCTAAAGGTGCTGATACTCGAGTGTATAATGCACTAATCGAACAAGGAATTTCTATTAGAAAACTTGGAAAATTGGCATCACACAAGGGATGTCTGCGTGTAACAATTGGAACTCCTGATATGAACTCTAAATTTTTACTAGCAATACGTGATCTTTTAGAATGACTAAAGAAATTTACATTTCTGATGATATGATTCAGAAAATACAAAAATTCGATTCAATAATTTTTGATTGCGATGGTGTTCTAGTAGATATTAGAAATTCATATGATTATGCTATTAACAAAACAATTTCTGCAATAATGAATGAACTATTTGATGATAAAATTTCTGATGTTGTAAATTCAAAAATATTATACGGTTTAAAGGCTTCTGGAGGTTTTAATGATGAAGTTGCAGTTGTCTATGCTGTTGTTATGACATTAGTTGCATCTAAAAAATCAAATTTGAAATTCAAAAAATTAATTATTGATGTAATTAATAATGCTAATGAATCTGGAATAAATTCCATTGATAATTATTTTATTAATCAAAATATAGATTTGAAAGAAATTAAATTAAAATTAGATTATGAGAATTCTCGAAAAATAAGTTACATACACAGAATTTTTAATCAATTATTTTATGGACCTAAACTCTATGAAGAAATCTTTAAAGAAAAATCTCAGTTTTCTGAAAAACCATTGATTGATTTAGATAATATTGTTTTAGATGATAATCTTATGTCTAAATTAAAAACTAGATTTGGAAATAAAATTTCTACTGTTACTGGCAGAGGAAATTTTGCATTTTCATACTCAATGAAAAATTATCTAGATAATTTTGATATGAAAAATTCTGTATTTCTAGAGGATCGTTCATTGGAACTAGCAAAACCTAATCCTGAATCTCTGATAGAATCAATCTCTGGAATTAATTCTAAATGTTCATTATACATTGGTGATTCAATGGAGGATCTCATGATGGTTGAGAAATGCAAAGAACATGGTTATGATGTATCATTTTGTGGGATTTATGGTTCTAGTGATGAACCAGAATTAAAATATGAATTATTTCAAAAAAATAAAGCATCATTTATTCTTGAATCAATACGGGAACTTCCGAAGGCATTAAATCTGGTATAATGCAAATCAAACAAGTATATCATGAAACCTAGAAAAACAACTATCAAGCGGGAAACAAAGGAAACTAACGTTTCAGTTACCATTAATTTGGATGGAACTGGCAAAACCACAATCAATACAGGAATTAAATTTCTAGATCACTTGATTGGTTCTTTTGGAAAACATTCTATGATGGATTTGATTGTTAAAGCAAAATCAAAAGATGGAATTGAACATCACTTGATTGAAGATACAGGAATAACAATTGGAAGTGCAATTGATAAAGCATTAGGAAATAGAAGTGGAATTACAAGATTCAGTTTTTCATCTGTACCTATGGATGAAGCTCTAGCTGAAACATCACTTGATCTAGTCAAAAGACAGTATCAAAAAATAACTCTCTTAACCAAAAGAACAAAGATTGAGGGTATCTCGAAAGAAGATTTAGAACACTTTTTCTTCTCTTTGGCACAAAATCTGAATTGTTGTATTCACGTTACTGTAAAGTATGGTGATAATGATCACCACAAAGTTGAAGCTGCTATAAAATCGATGGCTGTAGCAATACGTAATGCAGTATCTAATGATCCTAAACAAAAAGGCATACCAAGTACTAAAGGCGCAATGTAATGGTAGATGTAGCAATATTTGATTACGGAGCAGGAAATATCTTTAGTCTAAAGACTGCACTTGAAAAAAATGATGCTAATGTTGATATCATTACTAGTTTTGATCAATCAAAGAAGTATGATGGTTTATTATTACCTGGTGTAGGAAATTTTGATCCAGCAATTAGAAGCATTAGAGATTATTCTGCATTAGGATTTCATGATTTTGTAAAAGAAAAAATTCCGGTTCTTGGAATATGTTTGGGTATGGAAATGTTTTTCCAACAAAGTCAAGAGGGTAAAGAAAAAGGTCTTGATGTAATGAATGGTGAAGTTGTATTACTTCCAAATGATATGAAAATTCCACATATGGGATGGAATAGTTTAGAGATTACAAAAGATAGTAAAATTTTGGAAGGTGTAGAAAATGATTCATGGGTATATTTTGTTCATTCGTATAGAGCTAAACCTGATAATGAAGATATTATTGTGGCTAGTGCAGATTATGGAATTAAAGTTCCTGCTGTTGTTGAAGATAAATTATTCTTTGGAACTCAGTTTCATCCTGAAAAATCAGGTAAAGTTGGATCATTAATGATCAAAAATTTCCTTAGAGTGTGTAGTAAATGAAAATCATTCCTTCAATTGATCTGATGGATGGTAAAGTTGTACGTTTGTACAAAGGTGATCCTAACAATAAAACAATTTACAGTGATAATCCTGTAGAGATTGCAAAAAAATGGGAATTGCTTGGAGGTGATATTTTACATATTGTTGATTTAGATGCAACTCTTGGTAGCGGCGGAAATTTTAAAACAATTAAAGAAATATCTGAAAATACATCAATTCCTTTACAAGTTGCTGGTGGACTTAGGACTGAAGAAAAAATCTCTGAAGTTTTAGATTTTGCATCTCGTGCAGTAATTGGAACTATTGCAATGCAACTTAAAGAAAGTGAACAAGATAACATTTTAGGTGATTTTATTCAAACATTTGGATCTGAACGAATTGTAATCTCTATTGATCATGTTGATGGAAAAATTGTCACTCATGGGTGGCAAAAAAGTACTGATATTGATCTGTACGATGCAACCAATGAATTTGTGAAGTATGGTTTCACCGAATTTTTAACTACGAATGTTTCAAAGGATGGAACATTAGAAGGCCCTGATCTTGAATCACTAAAAAAAATATGTCAAATAGAAAATTGTAATGCAATTGCTAGTGGTGGAATATCTAAAATGCAAGATATACGAGATGTAAATGAAATAAATCCATTTGGAGTAATTTTAGGAAAGGCACTTTATGAAGGGCTAGTTTCAATAGAGGAGGCAAAGAAAATTGGTTCTAACTAAAAGAATTATTCCATGTTTGGATGTTGCAAACGGACGTGTTGTTAAAGGATTGAATTTTGAATCAATAAAAGATGCAGGCGATCCTGTACAATTAGCTGAAAAATATTCAAATGAAGGTGCAGACGAATTAGTTTTTTTGGATATTACTGCTTCATCTGAACAACGTGAGACAATAAAATCACTTGTTAAAAAAATTGCAGAAGTAATTGATATTCCATTTACGGTCGGTGGTGGTGTTAAATCATTACAACATGCAAGAGATATCTTACTTAATGGTGCTGATAAGGTTGCAATTAATACTGGTGCTGTAAAAAACCCTGAAGTCATTACTGAATTAATGGAATTATTTGGTAAACAATGTGTAGTAGTTGCAATTGATTCAAGGAGAAATTATAATATTGAAAAAGGAAAAAATATCTTTTCAGAAAATGGAAAACAATTTTGGTTTGAGGTATTCATTTATGGTGGAAAAAAAGGTACAGGATTAGATGTTATTGATTGGTCTAAAAAAATTGAAGAATTAGGTGCAGGTGAAATTTTACTTACGAGTATTGATCGAGATGGCACAAAAGATGGTTATGACATTCTATTAACAAATGAAATTGTTCATGCAGTAGGAATTCCTGTTATTGCATCAGGTGGTTGTGGAAAGCCAGAAGATATGATTGATGTTTTTAAAAACACTGAGGTTAATGCTGCATTAGCTGCATCAATTTTTCACTATGAAACACATTCTGTAAATCGTGTTAAGGAATTAATACGAGAAAATAATATTCCTGTACGCTACTAAATTTATGGAGCTGTTATATCAATCTCATATGCTACATTACATGTTTCATATTGCCATTCATGATTTGGTAATGTATCTGCAAGCATTTCAAAATGTAATTTTGACATTTCATAACCTTTGAACACAACTGTCCATTCACCTACTAGATCTTCTTTTTCACATAGATTTTTTCCTTTTAATAATTGTGGTTTAAAATATTTTTTTTGAGACTCTCTTTCATTTCCATTAAATCCCCACTCGTTATAAATTATATTTCCAGGCGTTATGAATAAAATTGACCCTTGATCACCTGGTCTCAAATTTTTTAAAATTACATAGACATTTTCTCCTAGCAGATACTTGTCTTTGTTAATTTGTAATGGGCCCAAAATTTGAGGATTATCAGGATATACAACTCCTGCTACACGTCCACCTTTTTCATAATATTCTTCAACAGAAACTTGTTCCCACATAGTTTCATTAATTTGAAAAATTATGACTCCAATAATTACTGCAATACCTATCCCTGTTGCAATTCCGACATTTTTATTCATGAGTTTCACCAATTTTTTAATTCTATAAAACTTTCTTATCAGAAATCTCTGTTAATTTTTCCAATTTTTGAACAAATTTCATTTTATTTTCATTCAAAATACATTTTTTTCTTTATTTTAGTTTAAATCAAAAATTTATTATTAATTATCATTCTAATTCTAGACAATAAAATTAAGTAATACTTAATCTAATATTAGGATATTTTATGAATCAATTCTAATCTGATCAGAATATGGGTAAAAATCATCTTGAATGTAGAGAATGTAAGAAAGAGTATGAGCCTACTTTCAAGTATATTTGTGATGAGTGTTTTGGCCCATTAGATGTGAAATATGATTTTCCATCTGTGAATAAAAATACGTTCAAAGATAGAGAACAAACATACTGGCGTTATTTTGAATTATTGCCAATATCTGATAAAAACAATATTGTTAGTATTGAAGCTGGAATGACTCCGCTTGTAAAAGCAGAAAAACTTGGAAAAGAATTAGGACTAAACAATCTTTACATAAAAAATGATTCTGTAAATCCAACATTTTCATTTAAAGACAGACCAGCAGGTGTTGCGATATCAAAAGCAAAAGAATTTGGTTTAGAATCTGTTGGATGTGCTTCTACTGGTAATCTGGCATCTGCAACTGCCGCACATGCTGCCAAAGCAAACATGCCATGTTATATTTTTGCACCAAGTAACATTGAAACTGCAAAAATCGCTCAAGCATTATCATATGGTGCTGAATACATTTCTGTTGATGGTACATACGATGAAGCAAATAGAATTGCAGCACAAATTGGTGATAGAAAGGGAGTCGGTGTAGTAAATATCAATATGCGCTCATACTATGTCGAAGGTTCTAAAACTTTAGCTTATGAAGTTGCAGAACAATTGGATTGGAATGTTCCAAATCATCTAATAGTCCCTACTGGAAGTGGTGCTATGTTAAATGCAATTTGTAAAGGATTTGAAGAATTACAAAGTGTTTCATTACTTGACGATCTTTCATCAATGCACATGCATTGTGCACAACCACATGGATGTGCCCCAATAGTTGATGCATTTGATAAAAATTCTGATAAGGTAATTCCAGTAGAACAACCAGATACGGTTGCAAAAAGTTTAGCAATTGGTGATCCTGGTGATGGTCGTTATGTTTTAAAAAGATTGAAACAATACAATGGAATTGCAAAAGAAACAAATGATAAAGAAATTTTAGATGCAATTTTACTTTTAGCAAAAACAGAAGGAATATTCACGGAACCTGCTGGTGGTGTATCTATTTCTGTTTTGAAAAAAATGGTTGAAGAAGGAAAAATTGACAAAGATGAAACTACTGTTTGTTATGTGACCGGTAATGGTTTGAAAGCTACTGAATCAATTATGACTGTATTGAAAAAACCACAGGTAATGCAAGCTGATGTTGCAAAAATCTCAGCAGTAATAGGATGATTGTATAATGACCAAAATTACCTTTACAATTCCATCTGTTCTAAATGCAGGTGGTGGTGAAAAGAAAACTGAACTTGAAGCATCAACTCTTAAGGAATCTTTTGCAAAAATCTCCGAAATTATGGGTGATGACTTTAAGAGAAAAGTTTTGGAAGCCGATGGTTCTCCACGTTCTCTAATCAATATTTACATCAATGGAAAAAATGCTGCATTTGATAGTGGTCTTGATACTCCATTAAATGAAAATGATGATGTTTACATTTTACCTGCAGTAGCAGGTGGTTCAGATTTATCTGAAAAAGAATTAGATAGATTTTCACGTCAAGTCATGTTAGAACAAATTGGATATGATGGACAATTAAAATTAAAAAATTCTAAAGTTTGTGTTGTTGGTGTTGGTGGTTTAGGAAATCCAATTACAACTAGACTAGCTACAATGGGTATTGGTAAATTAAGAATTGTTGATAGAGATGTAATTGAATTATCAAACTTGCATAGACAAACAATGTTTGATGAAAATGATGTTGGTCAAGTTAAAGTTGAGGTTGCACAAAAGAAATTAAAAAAATTAAATCCTGAAGTAGAAATAGAAGCATTACCAATTTCTATTAATGATTATAATGCTGCAGATGTTATTGATGGATGTGATGTTGTAATTGATGCACTTGATAGTGTCAATGCACGTTATGCATTAAACAAAGCATGTGTAGAAAAAAACATTCCATTTGTAACTGGTGCTGCAGTTGGTGTTACAGGACAAGTTTTTACAGTTTTACCAAAAGAAACTGCATGTTATTATTGCATGTTTCCTGCATTAGATGAAGATGCAATGCCAACATGTAGTATACAAGGTGTACACCCTCCAATACTTTCTATTGTTGGTGGACTAGAGGTGTATGAAGCTGTTAATGTTTTAATTGGCAAAAAACCAAAGTCTTCAGAAAAATTCATATCCATTGATTTAGAGAACTTGGAATTTTCATCTGTTAAAACTTTCAAACAAGATGCTTGTTCTGTTTGTGGTTCTGGCAAAAAAATTGAAACTCCAAAACAAGAATTAATTTTAGAAGAGTTATGTGGCAGAAACATGGGAAAACGTACATTTTCAATTACTCCTACATACGAAGTAAATTTGAATGTGAAAGACGTAACTACTGTGGCTAAAGAAAAAGGATTCACAGTTGAGAATCAGGGGGACTTAGGATTATCTATGCGAACAAATGATCTTTCAGTGAATTTCATGAAGAAAGGTTCTGCAGTAGTTGTTGGTCCAGATAATGAAGAAGCAGCAATTACTCTTTACAAGAGTCTTTTAGGCACGAAATCAGTTAGTGCATAGTGTATTTTCCACTAAAAAATTTGTAAAAATTACAATTTATAATAGAAAACTCATACGTTTAGTCGAATTATATGTGGCAAATGATCAATAATTACATCAAAAAATTGATAATGATCGATAAATTATAAAAAATAAACAAAAAATGTGTAATTCGTTCATTAAGGTTATATACTTACTTTTGCAAAAAATGCCAATAACATGAATAAAGAATTAGGACGAAAAATAACTAGTCTAACCTTAATGACTATTATGCTAGCAGGTGGAGTTAGCTTCGCTGTTCCTGGTGTTATGCCAGAAGCAGAGGCAGCTAACCAATACTTGTGGGTATCAGCAGAAGACGCCGGTGGAAATAATTTCTACGGCGGTCAGGTTTTAGAAATCGTAGTTTCTGATCCAGCTATTAATAGACTGGATGAGGCATACGGTATGCCTGACGTTACAATTGACGGTAAGAAAGTTATCATGGCACAAGGTGTTGACGGTTCTTGGTATGCATACATTGCTGATGGCAAGAGTGCAACCGGAATTGACAGCAACTATCCAGAAGTTGAAGATGGAAAAGGAGCAGATTATGGTCGCTTCTGTAAAGCAGATACAAACTTAGAGTTTGGACCAAATGATGCATTTGTATCACAACTGATTCCTTCGGAATCACGTGGTGTTGCACTTCCTCACCAACTGGGTAACACAACAATTCCAGGTACCTCCTCATCAGGACCACATACATACATTGGTTCAGCTACACAAAGTAGTTACACCCAAGGTACAGGTATCACACAAAAATGTGATAACGATGTTGAAGGATCATCCGCAAACGGAATTGAAGGTGCACCTGGTATCTGGCTAAATGCATCTGCACAACTTGCACACACTGGTAAACTTGCAACAGGTGTTAACGCATCTGATCAAGCTATCAACAATGTTGTAAGAGAAGCAAGAGCATTATCCAATGGTACAACTACTGATTACTATGGTAACATTGCCTTAGGTCCAAACCTATGGCCATTTATCCAATTGTACGACTTCACACGATATCAATCATATGACTTAGTTTACGAACGAGGCGGAAATGACGAAACAATTGCTTTGTCTTTTGACAGACCAGGCGCTACAAACGGCGGCGGACTATCATTTGATAAAGATCACTATGGTTTAACTCATGAAATCGGTGTAACAATCGGCAACAATGAAATGAACATAGACCCAACTGACGAAGACAGTTGGACTTTCGGCACACTTCCAACAAACGCAACCACATTCTATCAACTATTTGATGAAAACGGTGCAATGGATGCATCAGCAACAGCAGGTGCAATTAAATTCACTGCAGGTACACAGCCATTCGGCTTTGATACCGGTGTTCTTCAAATCGATAGAAATGGTCCTGAAGATGCAACAAACAATGTTTTGATGTTCCAGGACAATGGTGATCAAGTAGTAGCATGTAGCAGTGGAACCTGTGCAACAAGTAACATTAGCACAGCAAGCCAAGCAGTTACATTTACTGAAACCGGTGCAAACACTGGTATTTTCACCAATTGGGATGACGCTTTGAAAACAAACATGTACGTTAACGCAGCAGCAGACAGAGGTACACAAGCCACATTCAAGTGGGATGATGTAGAATTCTCTGTTCTTTACATGCCTTTCTGGGGAACAATTGCATTCAATACTGATGGCTCCGACGGTGCAACCACCGGCGCAGCAATTGGTGCAGAATGGAACTCTGGAGAAATTGTAGAAATTGTATTAGACGATAACGACATGAACCTCGACGCACGAAGTCAAGAGCAAATGACAGTTGGTTCAAATACCACAATCGTACCAGCAGTAAAGATTGGTTCACCAATCACACTATCTACACTAGATACATTGACATATCTTGATGAGACCGGAACAAATGCAATTACATTTGACGAGAACATCAATGATACACAATGTAGTAGTGATTATGGTTCAGCAGGAACTGCTGCATCATATGTCTCCTGTTATGAAAAATACAGTGAGAGAGCAATAGTGACTTCTAGTACAAGTGCTATTACAGTTGCAGACAATGATCAATTGAGATTTGTCTTCAACGGTACAACTGTCGGTGATCTTAAAGATTTGATATCCGGTGCTAACGGTACAGCAGCTTACACTTACATCCAATACGATTTCCGTTCACTTAACGGCGGTGGAAATGATGTAAACTATTACTTGAACTTCACCATTGGTGATGATTCAATTAACAGTTGTACAGCAAACAGTGCAACATCCTATACAAATGGACATTGTTCTGAAGCAAGATTTAACACCGGTCTTATTGGTCAAACACTAATTAATGATCCAAGCGACACCCTAAAGGGACTGGGCAGCTCAAGCACTAACGCTTTAACTGACTCACAAGCTTTGAGAATTACAGTGCAAATGAACAGCATTAGCGGTTCATTTGATGAAACACTAAGCGCAGGTACCTCATACCCATTAACTATGGATGTTGTAACATTCGGTCAATCAAATGACGGTGTTGCATCTTCTGATAGACACAACAACGCAATCTATAGATTGGAAGTTGATGAAGTTGACGCCAACGGAGGAATCTTCGTAGGTGAATTAGATTTCATCATGCTCAATCAATTGAACGTTAACCAAACTTCCACATACAATAATACTAAGACAGATCACGAAGAAAACAGAATCATTGTTCACAATGACTTAACTGATGAAGACGAGATCCGAATTAATTATTTAGATATGGGAGCTGACGGCGTTGAGACACAAGTAGCAGACCAATTAGCAGCACCAACACACTCAGGTGTAGTTGAATTTGACAATGACAGTTACAAAGAAGCAGACACTGTAGTCATAACATTAACTGACTCAGACCTAAACACTAACCCAGATATCATCAATATTTACACTGTTGTAAACACTGGTGGTGATTATGCAGAAGACATGGTTGGTAAATCCAGTTACGGAAAGAATTCCGTTGGAGATGCCAATGGTCGAATGCTAGACATTACCTTTGATGACGAAATATGGTTAGAATCAAGTTCCACTAACAATACTACTACTTGTAGTACTGCAACAACTGGAACTGATGGTTTAGCAGAATCTGGATTTACTTTAGTAGAGACCGGTAGAGATACTGGTGTCTTCACAGGTGACTTCCAGGTTCCAGCAGAGTATTGTGCACGTTCCTCAGGAACAGGTACAACAACCTCAACCATGGGTACTGATATTGAAGTTAATTATGTAGATTACAGAGACGCATCTGGAGAAATCATCGAAGTAGGTGATGGCGCAGGAATTAGAGGCAATACTGGATCAGTTAGCTTAGACAGAACAGTCTATCCAGTTCCATTCGGAACTGTAGCTGACTTTGCAGCAGAAACCTCAAAGAGTACACCTAACGGTAGATCTCTATTCCCAATCCATGCTGATGGAATCAGTACACTTGATAGTGATTCTGAAACACTCGGCAGTGGTGACTTGACCATACACATTCGTGTAGATGACCCAGATTACGACGTATCAGCAACAGGTGAAGACCAAATTGCAGAGAATACAACAACAACCTCTAACCGTGGACCTCTAAAGATCTACGTTTCAAGAGGATCTGATGCTGTAGTACTCGCAACTGCAGGTGGTGATACCGCACAAAATGGTAAAATCACTACAGATGGTAATTCAGTCGTTGACGGCGGTGCCGTAAACGGTACTGTTGAACTTGGCCCAATCTTAGAGACTGCTCCAGATTCTGGAGTATTCGAACTTGACATGACAGTCAGATATACTGACGGTCCTGCAAGCACAGATTGTTCTTCCAAGACTGACAATTGGACACCTCTAAACGGTGACTCCAATATCACTGATACTTCTGCTAACAACGCTGAACTAACTAGATTCGATGCGGTCGCAACCTCTGGTGATTATTGTCTCTTACAAGGAGATGTACTCACAGTAGAGTATACTGACCAAAACGATGCATCTGGTAACTCAGCAGTAGCTTACGATTCAGCAACATTTGACTTAAGAAACGGTGTAATTCAAACAGACAAATCTGTCTACATCATTGGAAGTGATATTATCATGACCTTGATTGAACCAGATCTTGACTTAGAATCTGATGAATCAGAAACATGGGACCTCGATTTAATCGAATGGGACTCTGACGCATTTACCAACACAATGGGTAATGCAGGCGGAGCCGCAGCATCCTTTGATCCTGAACCATCTGACTTTAGAGAAACAGGTGACTCTACTGGAATCTTCCAGATTGTTATCGAAACCCCAGCAACACTTGGCGGTACTTCTCTAGACAGAGGTGAACTCATCGATCTTGAATACACAGATTGGGCCCCAGCTGGCGCCAATTATGTTGGTGAAGAGTATACAGACATAGGACTTTCAATCTACACATCTAACTTCGGTGCAACTATCGAAATGGACCAAAAAGTATACACATGGACTGATAAAATCTATGTAACTATTGTCGCTCCAGATCACAACTTTGACAGCGGACTCGTTGATCAAATTGGTGATACTGATGACGACCCATTAATCGTACAAACCAGATCCCAGAAACTCACTGGCTACAAACTAGCAGAGACTGGAACTGATACAGGCATCTTCAGTGGTGAAGTTATCCTCAAAGGATTCTCACATGACGCTGATGGTGACCCATCAACTGGTACAAGCGGTTATGATGTTACAGGAATTTCATCTGCAAGTGGATCAGGACCAACCGATGGTGCAATTAAAGCCGAAGATGATGACGGAGTTACAATTTCATACGAGTTTAACGAGGATGAAGTTGTAGTAGGCTCTGCATTAATCAGATGGAACGTAGGTGAAGTTCAATGGCTTGAATCAAGCTATCCTGCAGGCGGTAATGGTGTAGTAAGAGTAGTCGACCCAGATATGAACTGGGATCCAGAAAATGTAGATAACTTCTCAATCGACGTCTGGTCAGATTCTGACGCAGGCGGTATTTCCTTAATGATCACTGAGACAAATGAGGCAACTGGAATATTCGAAGGAACTGTATCATTTACAGCTGACGACGAATCATCCGGACACAGACTCAGAGTCGCAGAAGGTGACACAATCACCGCAGAATATGAGGATAATACACTTCCAGATCCATATACTAGAAGCGATGACCTCGATATCACTGGCACAGCCATAATCGGCACAATCGTACCTCCTCTTGAGCGCGCTCCAGCAGCAAACGCAAGAGTAGTTGATTCATTCGGTAACTCCATGAGTGAGGTATCAGTAGATCAACAAGTACAGATTGAAGCAGACTTGGTAAACGGTCAGGATAGAGATCAATCATTCGCATACTTAGTACAGGTTCAGGATGGCGATGGAGTAACTGTCTCACTAGCATGGATTACAGGTCAACTGGCTGCTGGACAATCATTTAGCCCAGCACTGTCATGGATTCCAACTTCCTCTGGTTCATACGAAGCAACAGTCTTTGTATGGGAGAGCGTAGATAATCCATCTGCTCTATCTGATACAGTATCAGTAAGCATCCGAGTCGTATAAGGTAATTAGACATCAAACTTTCCTTTTTTTCTTTTTTTTGAACACCTCTTAACGAAAGTTATAGACAAAATTCTCAAACAAAATTTTCACAAGTAATATCTATTAGAATTCAAGCAATTAATTATTGAATTATAATGTAATATTCTTCTCAATTCTTTTACTATCTTTTACACCTATGACGTTTGTAAATGCTGAAGTATTTCAGGAAAGATTAGAAGGTACTTTGGATGTCTATACTAATCAATTAGTATTTGCTCCTGGAGAACCAATATTTGTACATGGTCAGGGTGTGCCAAAAGAACCTATCATCATAAGATTATTTAGTCCTGATGATACAATTGCAGAATTTGAACAATTAATGACAGGTGAAGATGGATCTTTCCATCATTTCTTAATGGAATGGGATCAACCAACAACAAATCTTCCATATGGAACATACATTCTAGAGGTTATCTCTAATCAACAAGGAGGAATATCAAAAAGAATTGAAGTAAAATTTTCATCAACATCTGAATTTGTTCAAGTTCCTATTGAAAGAAATGTTAGTACAATAGTTTTTGCTCCTGAAACTGCTGCAGTTAGTAGAGATTTCAGAGTATTTGTTCAAACATCAAGTGATGGTCTGTTAATTGGTAATGTACCGGATGAAATATTGGGAACTTCTCATGTACATTTACCCAATGGTCAAGTTGAAAATTTAGAAAATGATCTTAAAACATTACATCAAGGATTGTATTATGTAGATTATCTTCCTGCATTAGAAGGCATATACGTTTTCCACATGGTTACTTTTGATGAAGGAAATATTTCTCATGGCTCTGGTGCAACTAATGTTTTAAGCCAAGATATTAGTGGAATTTCTACACAAATTTTAGAATTGAATCAAATATTAGATGAAACAAAAACTGAATTAGCAAATTTAAAACAAGAAACTTCAACTTTTGGGTCATCTCTATCTGATGCAAGTTCAAATTTGGATGAAAGTGTAATACTAATCTCTAATTCTGTTGGAAACATAGAAGAAGGTTCATCTCAACTTAATGCATTACTTTTCCCTGTAGTTGCATCAATAGCAATAATTTTGGCATTACAAATTGTAATTATAGCTAGAAGAAGATAAGCTATAATTATTCATGACACATCTTTTTTGATCATGATGAAATTAGTACTTTTCCTTCTTTTACTAATCCTAATACCTCCATTAATTTCTGAATCATTTTCTTATTTTGATGGAGATATGGTTGACTATGGGATTGAAAATAAAAATCTTAATTTCAATGAATCAAAATCAAAAATAATCCATTTCAATGAATTTTCAAACGAACAGCAAGTAAAACGATATTTGATATTTGGAAAAGGATCTATATCTGAAATTGGTAATTTTGTTCAAACATCATATTCCATATCTTCATCAAATGGTTTTTTCTCAATTATAACAATTCCTGAAAGTACTTTATCCATTTTTCAATCAAAAGGGTTTCATATTATTGAAGATTTTCAATTAGATTTCCATTCAAAATATATCTCAAAAAATAATGTTAGTCAAACATCTACAATTGGAAATATCGCAAATTCTGAACGTGTACATAATCTTTACAATGTTACAGGAAATGATGTTACAATTGCTATAATTGATACTGGTGTTGATTTTTCAAATCCTGATATGCAACATGCTTTAGCGCGTGATAATGAAAATTTTCCTATAATGTTAGATCCTGATGGACAAGGTTTGATATTAACAAATGCTACTTTTGCAGCAAACATTGATCAGTATGGAACTATGAAAAATTTTACAAAATCATCTTTGTATAATACAACTTCTGATGTGTACGTAAAATCTAGAGATGGTGGCATATTTCTGAATGTTGAACAAAATGGTGATGGAACTAGTTTGTTGGTGTATAATTCCATGTTTCCTATGTTTGGATCTACACCACTTCTAAATGGAACATTATCTGATGATATGAAAATTGGCAAAAACAAACATGACTACATCGAATCAAAAAGTGGAATTTATCATCTAGGTATAATGTATCAAGGTTCTCCAAGTCAGCCACAAGTTGTACCTGTTTTAGTAGTTGATTCAAAAAAATCTGGATATTATGATACCATTATTCCTGATATGTCTACCTCTTGGCAAGACTTTACAAAAAATTCTACAAATGAAAAAATAGAATTTGATTTTGATTTTACTGACGATGTTCATCACGTGATAGGTGATGGAAATGAATTTCTAATTTATGATTATAATGATGATGGTGAATTTGATTATAGTGTTGGAACACTTGGTGCACAAGTTTTAGATATCTACGGTGTTATTGAAAATGAATCTGACATTGATGAAACTTTTGGTGCAATAAATGGAACATTACTTCCATCAATAAATCGAAATGGTGAGTTTTTTGGTGTAATGACTGATGTTTCAGGTCATGGAACTGGAAGTGCAGGTACAATAATTTCAAAAGGTGTTAATGAATATGATATTTACAATAACACAAAAAAATTCAACATCAGAGGTATTGCTCCTGATGCAAAAATAATACCTGTAAAAGCATTATGGTTTGGAGATATACTATATGCTTGGTTCTGGTCTGCAGGATTTGACAATCATGATGTAGAATGGAAATTTTCTGGAAATACTCGTGCTGATATAATATCTAATAGTTGGGGGGTATCGACATTTCCAAATTTTGAATATGCGCCAGGATTTGATTTATTATCTTTAGTAATGACCACTCTGAGTTTACCTAACTCATTTTCTGAAGATTATCCTGGTGTGTTAATGGTATCCAGTGCTGGAAATTCTGGTCATGGTTATGGTACTATTGGATTGCCAAATGCATCTCCTACTGGAATTAGTGTGGGTGCTACAACAAATAATATTTTTGTTGGATATGGACCTTTCAAAGATGAACCTAGATTTGGAAACTCTACAAAACATTCTGATCATGTAGTTGATTTCTCAAGCAGAGGTCCAACGTTAATTGGTGATCCAAAACCTGATTTGATGAGCATTGGAGCTTATAGCTTTACACCAGCATCTGTTACAAAACCATCCTCAGATTATGATCAAGAACCATTTGGTATGTTTGGAGGAACAAGTATGTCTGCACCTATCGTATCTGGTACTGCTGCATTAGTTATACAAAGTCTAAATGAGAAATCACAAACATATGCTCCATCTGATGTCAAAAATATTCTAATGTCTACTGCAAATGATATGCATAATGATGTATTTACTCAAGGCACAGGAATGGTCAATTCACTTGATGCAATTCGTTTAATCAATGGCGAAGGTGGTGTTTTCAAAGTCTATAATATGGAATCTTCAAAAAATCTTAATCAAATTCTTGAATTGCCGTTAAAAAATCTAAATTACACTGCAATTGGGATGTCATCACCTAAAATCTCATTAGAGAATATTCCTCAAACTAGTTGGTTTGGTGGAAGATTAAGTCCTGGAGATGTTACATCTGCTTCATTCAAAATTGAAAATCCAACAAATAGCACTCTAACTGTAAAAGTGATTCCTGAAAATCTAAAATTAATTGAAAAATTCATTTATGATGGAACAACAGAACCTCATTTACAAGATTCATATCATAATAAATCTAAAACATATCGCCCAAACTATATCCCATTAGATAATCTCACTGCCTCTGAAATGATACAAACAAATTCTTCTAAGATTGTACCTGAAGATTCTTTGTTATTGGTACTTAATGCTAATTTCTCTTTTGATCATTTCATGAATCAAACAAATCCCATATATGCAGATGATCTAAAAATTTCATCTTTGTATCTATATGATTGGAAAGATAAGAATGACGATTCTAAAATAGCTAGTGATGAATTGTCTCTAGTAAACAGAGGTGGTTCTTGGGGAACTGTACAAGAATTACGTGTTTCAAAACCAACAGAACACTTTGAAAATCAACCGGTTATTGGAGTGTATCCTGTTCCCGAAAGATACTCGTTCTGGGGAGGTTCAATTAAAGAAAACTCAACAGCATTTGATTATACATTATCTGCAAGTTATTTCAAAAAAGATATTTGGACTGATGTAACATTAGACAATGAAATTATTTCAATTCCTCCAAACCAAACAATAGATGTTAATGTAAATATTCAAACTCAAAAAGATCAAAAAACAGGTATCTATGATGGATTTATAAAATTCGAAGGTGAACATCACATCGTCAACGTTCCTGTTTCATATGTTATTGTAGAAAAAGTTCTGAAAGATATTCCATTTACTTTTATTGGAAAAAATGATGATGTCAATTTTAATAATGAATATGTAAAAGGTGCTTTTGATATGAGCAATCGTTACATGGCTGGAGATTGGAGACAGTATTATCTTGATGTACAAGATAGTACAATTAACAATGCATCTATAGAAATTTCATGGGAGAATGAAAATACAAATTTTTCTGCGTTTGTACTAGATCCACATGGTAAAATTATTTCTACAAACATGCCTACTGGTGTATTTGGTCATTTTATGAATTGGGCATCATTAGATTGGCTTGGTAATTCTCCATTTAGTCAAGGTGGTGGATTTTTCCCTGTAAAAAATAAGGATAATACTTCGACTTTGATCTTTGCTCCAATTAATCAAACTGGAACTCATTCATTACTAATTCATTCAACTTTATTTGAAGGAAATAATATAACCGAACCAGTTACACTTGTTGCAAAATTCTCAACACTAACATCAGACAACATTCCTCCTGAAATAATTCTTGAACTAGATGATGTTTTGAAATCTAATTATAAAATTATGCCAGAAATTATTGAAGATAATCTTACTAGTGTAACTTATACTTTGGATGGAAATTTAATTCAACTAAATACTACTACTCTTGATGTTAGTACTTTAGATGATGGTAAACACTCTCTTACAATAAACGCAGTTGACAAATTTGGTTTAACAAATTCAAAAATATTTGATTTTATCCTGGATTCAAAATATCCAACTCTTGAATTACAATCAAAAAATAATACTATAGTTTCAAAACGCTTAGACATTCAAGTATCTGTTTCTGATCAAAATCTTCCTCAATCTAATTATCTTTCGTTTCTTTTACCTAATGGGGAACGTATAGTTGATGAAAAATCATACTCATTTGATGTTAGTGATCTTGATGAAGGAAAATATTCAATTGAAATATCCATACAAGATATGGCTAAAAATAATGTATTATCAAAAATAATGTTTGAAATTGATCACTCAGTTGTTGATCCACCAAAATCTTCAATTTCAACAATTTCGTCTCAAACCACCGAAAGTGATGGAAATTATCTACTGATAATTATTATTTCAATAATTGTCATTGCGATCGTTTCTGTTTTAGTTATTTTAAAACAAAAATCAAAAACTCCTCAAAAAAACTGAAATAAGGTTTATAACCAATCCGTCAAGATTTGAACTTAAGTTGTCGGCAACATCTGAAAAAAAATCTCTCTCTAGACGTGATTTTCTTAAATTAATGGGTGCTACTGGTACCGGTCTTGCCTTTGCACCATTTGTACCCTGGGGAACTTTTCTTCCAAATCCATCATCTGCTTCTGCTGAAAAAGTACCTGTTATCTTACCTGATGGTTCCCAAGCAAACGCTTTCACTTTTCCTGTTAATCACGCAGAAGTTATTACTTATCCACAAACAGGTGATGCGGTACTTGATGAAGAAGCATTTCGTAAATGGCAATTCATTAGATTACCGGAAAAATTTGGAGGAGATAAAAATGATGTTTCTTCATTTAGAGCTTATAGTATGATTTGTCTACATCTGTGGTGTGTATGGAAATACTGGCCACAAGAAGGACGTATGCGAGGTGAATGTCCATGTCATGGAAGTATGTATGATCCAGTTACTGGAACTGCATTTGCAGGACCTGCATCATTACAAGCACCACCATCTGACACATTGCCAGAATTAAATTTTGAAGCAGACGCTGACGGTAATCTATTTGTCACACCACCAACATGGGGACCAACCAAAAATGGAGTAGTAGGATATGGCCGTTTCGCTAAATAGACGCAACGGCACTCTTGCCTTTATCTATTGGATATGGGATGGTCTTGATAGAACCATCTTTACTGCAATAAAGTTTTCATTCCCTGCAAGATTTGTAAGTCCATTTGGATTCTTAGGAATGCTTACGTTCATCACTTTCATAATTCTTGGTGTATCTGGTGCGTTGTTGATGTTCTATTATGAACCGATTCTTGATAGAGCGTGGGACAGTGTAGAGTTTATCAACAATGAAGTTCCATTTGGATTTCACATACGTAACATACACTATCACGGTTCAAATGCTATGGTAATGCTTGCGTTACTTCACATGTATTACCAATACTTTAGTGGACGTTACAAAATTAGAAATGAAATTTTATGGGTTACAGGTGTTATACTAGGAACTGTAACAATTCTTGAAGCATTCACAGGTTACGATATTATATTTAGTGAACGGGCAGAATTAGCAATCAGTATTGCGGCGTCGCTGACAAATTCCATACCAGTAGCTGGGCCGACGATTCGAGATGCAGCGTTTGGAAGTGGATTCCATGACTTTGTTCTGCGGTTCTACACGCAACATGTATTCGTATTACCAATAGTTATGCTTGGTTTAATGGCAGTTCACTTCCCAAGATTCTTAGTATTTGATGTTCCTATGGTTATGGCAATCGGAGGTGCAATTCTAATTACTGGTGGTGTATTCCCTGTTGACTTGGGATTCAAGTTCCAACCTACTGTACCGCCCGGTATCACCGTCCCTGAATGGTATCTCACCGGACTTTACGCGTTCCTGCGGACGCAATATGATAAATTTGTCACCGGTGTATTGTGGCCTGGACTTTTCATAGCGGCTATTGCGCTTGTCCCATTCCTTGATAGATATAAAAAATTCTCATGGAAAGATAGACCTTGGGTTACAGCATTTGGTATAGTCGGACTTGCTCAAATTTTGGTCACTACGTATTGGGGATTTTACATTCCTACTGACTCTACTCTTCCATTAGTAGAGAGACTCGTAATTGATCCTATCAATCTCTATGTGGTAATGATACTGCTAATTCCATTAGGAATTGGATTTAGCTATATGATGATTCATTTGGCTAAAGAGGCTGAAAGAAAGGCAAAACTAGCAAAAGACAAGGGACCAAAGAAGGTAGCACATATTGAATTCTCTGAAAAATGGATTAACTGGATAATTGTTGCATTAATTGCATTCCAGGTGTTCTTAAACTTGGCAGCATACAATGCCGCACTTAGTGGAATGAATAACATGTCGCTATTCTTTGCAGGATTGATATTGGTAGTATTTGCTGGAATGTTCCATGTCTATAGATATGCTATGGGTCAGGCAAAAACCGCTCCACCTCCACCAAGTGCAAAAATTAGGGCAACTAAATCCATGATTGGAACTCACAAAGAATTATCTGATGGTGATGAATCTTCATCTAGCGGAGGTTCAGCAAACGTTGAGGCAAAAGAAGAGTTAATTGGAAAAATTGAAGAAAAAATTAAAACCACTGAAAACCCCGAGGGCACTCTTACACCTGAGACTCCTGAGATAAAGGCAAACACTGCAGACTTAGATTTAAAAAAAGACACAGATATTGGCATGTCAGATCTCAAGAAACCATAAAAACTGACTAAGCTTTATAAGACTTCTAGAAATCAAGCTAGCTATTGAGTACCACTGAAACTAAATCTAGTCATGCTTACGGAATAGGAATTTTAGTAATGATTGTTGCAATGAGTGTAACTATTAGTTGGTATAGCATGTATTGGTTACCTGAAGAAAATCAGAAAGTTTTCGTAGATGAACATATCTTGCATCCAGATGGTGAAACAATTGTAAATATTATCATGGGTTCATCAGTTCCAGAGCAAAAAGACAACTACATGCCAAAACTGATTCAAGTTCAGCTTACAATTGATAATAAAGTGAGGTGGGTAAACAATGATGAAATTCCTCATACTGTTACTCCTGATAGTTACGACCTTGATGAGATTTCTGATCCTTACAGTGGAGAATTTGGTTCAATTGGTGTTTTAATGCCTGGTGATGAATACGAATTCTTATTCACAGATGCTCCTCCAAATGGTGCTAAAGTAATCACATATCATTGTCATCCACATCCTTGGATGAAAGGTACTATTGAAATCACTAAATCAAGATTCTAGGCTGAATAATTAGCAAAGAGTTGAGCATTCTCTACTTCTTTATGTTGTTGAATTATTGATGCACGAAATTTAACATCATGTTGTTCAGTTGGTTCAAATTCAATTGTAGCAATAAAATCCACTTTGTTATCGGGAATTACATTTTTGTTTACAAATAATCTTGAAACATTTTGTGCAATTTTTTTCCCATTATATTCTCTCCATACAACTAATTCATTTGAACCAAGAATCTGGGTGTTTATGACAACTCCGTCATACAGTCCTGAATAATTTACTGTGATATGTCCAATTATCTCTTGGTGTGGTTTGATATCTATACTTTCTAATTTTATATCAATTTCTTTCAATAATTGTTTGACAATTCATTGAAAATAAAAACTTTAGAGCGCGCGGGGAGGGCTTCGATCCCTCGACCATCGGATTAGAAGTCCGACACTCTATCCATGCTGAGCTACCCGCACAAAAACTTGCCGACAGATTGCAATATTAATCGTTATCCTAACCATTTTTTCTCAAAATTATCTCTTTCATTTTTGAACAAAAACTGTTGCGCATATCCTGCATATTTTCCAAAATGATCAATTATTTTGTCATGTAGTTCGTCATACGTTTTATCTGTAATTGATTTGGTTGTAACTTGAAATTCTTTTGAATAATATTTTTGCAATATTCGTAATACCCATCTATCTAAAGGAACGGCTTCTAATTTATCCAGTGAAAATAACAATATGCAATCTGCAACTTTTTTACCTATCCCAAAAACTTGGCATAGATTATTTCTGGCTTCTTGGTAATCTAGTTTTTTAAGAGATGGGAAATCTATCATTCCTTCATTTACTGCCACTGCTGCCTTTTTGACATACTTTGTTCTATATCCTAATCCACATTTTGCAATATTTGCAATTGATGCATTAGCTAATTTTTCTGGTTTAGGAAATAAGAAAAATTCCTTCCCATCTAACATCCTTTTTTCGCCAAATTTTTGAGATAGTTTTTGAAGTCTAGTTTGAATATTTGGTATATTTGAATTTGATGAGACAATAAATGAAATATAACATTGAAATGGATCTTGTCTTAAAATTCGCATTCCTGGAAAATTATTAATTGCTTTTTTTGCTATGCTATCTTTTGATAATTGCTTCTTAATTTTTTGAAAATTATCGTCAAATCTAAAAAAATTATGAATATCTTTGGATTTTAGATTTAATTTATTTTCTAAAATTAGTGTCTTTTCTCCATTGATTCCATACCATTTTGTATCAAATTTTTTCCATAAGAAAACTTGACCGCTGTTTATGGTATCATCGATATTTACCTCAAAATTATCTTTCAATTTAGATAATGATTTTTTCATCTAATTTAGCTGCATGTGCCTCGAATCCAAATTTTTCATGTATCTCTTCTGCAAATCGTGTGCATGATGTATCATCACCATGAACAGTCATAATTTTTGGATTTCCTTTTAGATTCTTAATCATTTCAAATAGACTGTCTCTATCTGCATGACCTGAAAATTGGAATTGTTTTACTTCAGCTTTCACATTAAGATCTTTTCCACGGGTTTCAACTTTACCTGTATCTAATAATTTCTTTCCAGGAGTTCCTTCTCCTTGATATGATACTAACGCAATTCCATTTTTATCATTAAATGATAATTCTTGCAAATAATATACTGCATTTCCTCCAACTAACATTCCTGCAGGTGATATGACTACGCATGGTTCTTTTAGTACCTTCTTTCTTTCATTATGATCTCGGACTGCTACAACCTTGTCTATGACATCTTTAAAAATTTCTGGATTTCTTAGATATTCTGGATATCTTAAAAGTACTTCATTTACCTTCAAGGCCATTCCATCCATGATTATTTTGTGTTTAAATCCTGAATTGATTAGTACGCTAGCCACTTCTTGTGAACGTTCAACTGAAAATGATGGAATGAAAAGTGTACCTTTTCTATCCATGACCTCATTAGCAAAATCAATTAGTCCTTTTTCAGAGTCTTTTCTAGGCATTTGATTTTGTTGGGAATATGTACTCTCAGTGATCACCATATCTACTTCACCTATATCCAAATCTGCAGGTGGTAATAATCTTGAACCTCTCAAATTAATGTCTCCTGTATAGAATAATTTTTTATTATTTGATTCTACTAAAACAGTACTTCCGCCTATTACATGTCCTGACGAACGTAATTCAAATGATGCATCTCCTCTGGTGATTTTTTCTTTAAACCCAATTATCTTGGCTTTTTGCATCATGTTATCAATTTCTGGAACTCCAAAAGAATGTGCATTCTTCTCAATCTTTATCATATCTTGGATTAACAATTTACTTAGATCAAATGTTGGGGCTGTTCCATACACATTACAATTACCACTAACAAACAACGATGGAACACATCCTGAATGATCTAAATGTGCATGAGTTATGATTACTGAATCAATGTCTCGTGGTTTCACATGAAGTGGATATGTCGGTGGGGCGCCTCTTGGTTTTCCAAACATCACTCCATAATCTAATAAGAAATTTGTTCCATCACAATTGACTTGAAATGCTGATCGCCCTACTTCACCAGCTGCGCCTAAAACCTTGATCTCCACGCAACTCGATTTTGTGACTGTCTTATATCTTAGACTCTTTAGATTGTACTGTATGGGTAATCTACAATAGCTTTAATTAGTGGAACCTAACATTTGATCAATTATGGGAAGAACCTATGCAGAATGGGAAGCCACACAAGATCAAGCAATGGTTGCTAAAGTTCGCGCAGGCGACGAAGCAAACAAAGTCCTATTAAATCAAATTAACTGGATTTGGGTAGCAAATCTTATGGCTAGCAAACCAGAACTTAATCCTTCATCCGCAGAACTATTGGATTGGGTAACATCTGGTCAAATCGATGCAATGAGAAAGTAATTTCTTGTTTATCGTTTTTTCTTTTGTTTTATTTTTTTAGTTTTTTCCGATCTGTTTCATAACGCTGTTAACGATCTACTTCATGGTTTAAATAGCAAATACAGCTTATCCATGTTAGAATGCCAATAGCAATAATTCCAGACATTGACGAACAGAGATGTATCGGTTGTGCACTATGTGTAGAAATCTGTACTTCTCTTGGTCCGGATGTGCTCCGTGTAAAACCTGTAGAAGGTTGGAAACGTGGTAAAGCATTTGTCTTCTATCCTGAAAGATGCATCACCGATGGTGCATGTATTGGAGTTTGTCCAACAAAATCCATTTTCTGGATGAGACCAATGAATTACACAG
The DNA here is from genome assembly GCA_018647405.1 of Nitrososphaerota archaeon. Classification (GTDB taxonomy): domain Archaea; phylum Thermoproteota; class Nitrososphaeria; order Nitrososphaerales; family Nitrosopumilaceae; genus Nitrosopelagicus. Next base: position 69,557 of record JABGTD010000061.1, read on the forward strand.
CTGGTCAACCAGTTCCACTTCACAAGAACGGAGTATTCATCAACGGATGGGCTGAAGACGCAGCATTATAGACGCGTTTTCACAAAACCCTTTTTCTTATTTTATTTGATTTAATTATATGAGATCTAAAATTATTTTATGTCAAAAATTTCAAATTTGATTGGCATTGCAACTATCTTCTTTGTTTCCTTAACAATAATATCTATAATTTTTCCATCATTATTTTCATCTATTTTTGGAAAGTTTTCAACCAATCTAATTCCGTATGAGATTGGAATATTAGGAATTCCTGTAATTTTATCAAACCTGGCATTGTTCACATTTGGAATTCTCTATTATAAGAAAAAACTTCCATCTTCAATTTCTGATTCTATAGATAGAATACGAATTTTTGAAATTTCAAAAAAACCCACTTTGATTATTTTACTGATAATTTTTTCAATTTACATCAGTATTTCCACACCTGAATTATTCCTTGATGAATCTCAACAATGGGGGGATTATGAAATTTTGGAAGATGCATTAGAAATTTGGCCTGATGGAGAATCTGAAAATATCTACGTAGAGGAACAAAATGACCGATATGTTCGTATGCTTCTTTTAGACACATCTCAGAAAATTTTCCAAAATATCAAAATCTTACCATTTATGGCATCTATTCTAGTAATCTTATTTACATATCTGTTAACTGTGCAAATTACAGAAAAAAGATTTGCTGGAATAATTGCAATTTTAGTATTAATTCAAAGTCATACTTTTCTTAGATTTGATACAGTTGCAGTTTATGAAAATTTTTGGGTATTATTTTATCTCTTATCCATCTATGTAATAAAAAAACAATGGATCTTATCTCCAATTTTCTATATTCTATCATTCTTTACCAAAGCATTTGTTGCACCTTATTTCATAATGACAATATTATTCGCAACAAGAACTTCTATTTCCGCCAAAAAGAAAATCTTACTTTTAATATCATATCTTGCAATTATAGGAATATCTGCTTTAGTTGTATTTTCTGGAGATACGATATATCCAAATGTAATACAAATTGACCCTTCAAAATTTTTCATTGGACTTGCAACATTTGGACCTCTACTGAGATATGATTTCCTTCTGTTAATGACAATTTTACCTATTGTTGTTGGATTGACATTACTTACAAAAAATAGCTTTAAAGAAACTGATTCAATTTTATTTTTAATTTTGGGTACCTTGTTAGCTGGACCAATTCTTATAATGTTTACAAATTTCTATGAAATTCTTCCGTACAGGTATATTCCATTAATTGTATTCTTTGCAATAGGAATTGGAATGTTTTTCTCAAAAAAATCTATTTCTTAATAATAGTCCATTGAACTTTGGCTGTATCAGTTTCTTCCATCTGAATTAATGGAATAAACGCTTCAAAGATATTCACATTGTACCCATTCATTTCTCGTTCTAGAGTTAGCATTCCTAAATGATCATCATTTGAAAGCATTGTATTTTCTTTCTGAAACATCTCATAATCATCATTTTTTTGGAGATAATTTTTTTCTGATAAACTATCCCACCATTTTTCAGTGAATTCTAATGGTAAATATCGGGCATTATTAGATTCTGTAACTGCAATAAGATTTTCATCTTTATCTCTCACTGTAACTAAAACATGAACTTCATACATCGAGTTGTTTGTTGAAATTGTAGGTGATTCACTCAACAAACTAGCTCTTGCCTTTTTTATTTTTTCATTATCTGGGTTTATTGTTAATATTTTTGTAAAAACTTGATGAGACTCTTCATATTTTTTTAGCATTTTTAGTGAAATTGCTTTGTTAGTTAATGCTGAAATTCTATCTGGATCTATCTCTAAAACTTTGTTTGATAACATAATACTTTTTGAAAAATTCCCTAATTGTGCAAGTAGTCCTGCTTTGTTAGTTAATGCTTTCAAGTTATCTGGTTCTTGCTCTAAAATTTTATCCAGATAGATTATTGCTTCACTAAATCTTTTTTCTGCAATTAATGCTGCACTGATAGACTCCCATTCTTTGATATTTTTTCCCTCTGGAAGAGGTAATTCTTCTTCTGCATATGTTACTTGTATTGAAAATAAAATTCCTAAACAAATGATTGTTAGAAATATTGATTTAATCATATAATCCTCAATAATGTCGGATAGATAAATTATTCAATAATTTGCTTTTTCTTTATTCCTTTTGGAATTAATTTTTTAAAGTACTGTAAAAATAAATCATCTTTTGGAAGATATACTGTGTCAAACTTATTTTTATTGAAAAATTCACTCCAAACCTCTAAAAATTTAGGAAATTTCTCAGGCTCAAATTCTTTTCTAGACATAACATAGTGTGATGCTGGAAAAACATCTGAAATCTCAATTGGTATTATTCCTAAAAATGGATTATAATTACAAAATTGTACCAAATCTGCGTCTTTAAATTTTCTTCGTAATTTTTTGTAACCATATGATGAGAATACTGGTTTTATTGTAGGATCTTTTGTAATGATTACTACTTTCTTTTTCGTTCTAAATTTTTTTACATACTCGTGATATCTTTGAATTTCTGGTCTATACTGATCTTCTGGCCCAAATAGGAAAATTGCTTTCTCTTTAAACTTTGGAGTTCCATCTTGCAAGAATTTTGTATTATTTAATATCACATCAATTGTTTCAAACAATTTTGGATGTGCTCGTGCCTTTTTCATTGTATATTCCCATAATCTTCCTTCTCGTATCGCCTGCTTTACTCTGTCAACTTCAGCTTTTATTGAGTATAAATTAAAAAGTGCAATCTGGTCTATTCTTTCATCTTTTTTCATAGCCAGTAATTCTTTAGGTTTGTATCTTGAGGATACTTCGCAATCAAATGGGAAATATTCTAACTCTGCTAATCTTCTAGTCCCATCTTCTGTTATGACTCTGTCATGTTTTGCATAAAGCATGTAAGATGCTGAATCAAATGTGTCACAACCTAGTGCAACAGCTAATGGAATTGTTAAAGGATGTCCTGCACCAAATAGATGTAATGGAATTGAAGTTGGTATGTTTTTCTTTGCAGCAATAATCATCTCTGCTAATAATTTGTATTCATAAGATTCCATAAATTCAACAGGACTTCCTAATGCGAGCATCTTATATCCCATTTTAATTAATTCATTAGTTGATCTTTTGACTAATTCTGGGTGTTCACTTCCTTGTATTGGACCAATCCAAATTTGCCCATTATTTTTTTTATTTTTTATTGTTGTTTTACAAACTCTTAACGTATGATCCACGTATTCTTTTGCTATTTTTTTTGATAATCCAAACCCAGTTGGTTTATCTAATGGAATCGCAAAGTCTGTCATTATATCCATCTCAAATTTTGCCATAGCTGGTGGTTTTACATCAACTTCTCCATACTCTAAAACTTGGTATCCGCCAGAATCTGTCATTATTGAACTGTCATATTTTATTATTTTGTGAATTCCATTTTCTCTTGCTTTTTCTTCTAATCTTTTCATTGTAATGTATGCATTTGTAATTACAACATCAAAACCAATTTCTTTAATTTTTTTAGCTGGTATGGATTGTTTGACTGGATGTATTACTGGAACAAAAGAAGGTGTCTCAATTTTTCCATGATTTGTGTGAAGAATGCCTATTCTACCTGCTAAATCACTGTATTTTATCTCAAACAATTCTTAGTATGATAATTTAGGATTATATTAAATTAGTAATCAAAAAATTTGTTAATCTCGTTTTTTTCTTCAACTAATCTTAGCCAATCTACCATATCGCCACCTTTTTGGTTATTAATTATATTATGAATTTGCTCTAAAATTATTTCTGGTGTTTTATTTGTTGCATCAATTTCAAAAGATTTCTCTTTTCCAAATGATGTAATTGAGTCATTTGCGATGACACCTAGTATCTCACTACCTGAATTTTCTTTTATTTTTGAATTTTTGTATTTTCTTTTTTTATAAACTTCTATAAGATCATAGGGATTTTTTCTTAGAATAATGGCAAAATTGATATCCGATTGATCAAGTACATATGGAGCCAAATGTCCTACGATTAAGGATTTATTTAAATTCAATTTCTGAATCTCATCTTTTAATTTTCCAGTATCAACTTCAATTCCACCATCAACTTGTTCTGCAAATTCTTTCTCAATTACAAATTTGTTTATATCAAATATTTGATATGAAGAATCATGTTTTATGAACAAATCTGCAATTGTATGTTTTCCAACACCTGGATTTCCCGTAATTACTAAATTCACACAATTCATTCCTACATCCATGATTAATGAATTTCTGTAATACTAATATGATGAGATTAAAACTATCTCCTTATGCAAATTGGGTTACTTGGTAAGGCAAATGTTGGAAAATCAACTTTTTTCTCTTCTGCAACCGAAACAATAGCTCAGAGTGGTAATTTTCCATTTACTACAATTGAACCAAATATTGGAGTTTGTTATTTGAAAATTATTTGTGAATGTAAAAATTTGAACAATAGATGTGGAAATGATCTATGCCATGATGGTACTAGATTTATTCCTGTAAAATTAATTGATGTTGCAGGATTAGTTCCTGGTGCACATGAAGGAAAAGGATTAGGAAATCAATTTCTCACTGATGCTATGAAAGCAGATGCATTGATTCATGTAGTTGATATTTCTGGCTCAACTGATATTCAAGGACAACCAGTAAATGTTGGAACGCATGATCCGTTAGAAGATATCACATTTGTTGAAGAAGAATTTGATTTATGGTTTAAGGAAATACTTGACAGAGAATGGCCAAAACTTGTAAAAGAAATAGATCAAAAACGTGCAAAAATAACAGATGGAATTGCTCGTAGATTTACGGGATTAGGAATTTCAGAATCTCAAGTTGATCAAGTTTTAATATCAATGTCATTAAAAACAAAAAAACCACAAGATTGGTTGGAAGATGATATTATGATGTTTCTAAAGACTCTTCGAAAAAATGCGAAACCATTGGTTATTGCAGCTAATAAAGCAGATTTATGTGATGATCTTAAAATCTTAGAAAAAATATCTGAAAACTTCAAAGTTATTCCTTCTAGTGCTGAAACTGAACTTTTATTGAAAAAGGCTACAAAAGCTGAATTAATTAATTATGTTCCGGGTGATGATAATTTTTCAGGAAAAGAAAATACTCAGTTGTCTGATCAACAAAATAGTGCATTACATCTTGCAAAAAATGTTTTAACAAAAATTCAAACGACAGGCATTCAAGAAATACTAAATTCATTAATCTTTGATGTTTTAGATATGATTATTGTTTATCCTGTTGAAGATGAAACTAAATTAATGAATAAACAAGGTCAGGTTTTACCTGATGCAAGATTATTAAAAAAAGGTTCTACTGCAAAAGAATTAGCATTTACAATACATCAAGATATTGGAAATGGATTTTTACATGCTATTGATGCAAAATCAAAACAACGTATTGGTGCTGATCATGAACTCAAAAATGGTGATATAATAAAAATAGTATCAACACTAAGTAGAGGTTAGTATGATCTGTTTAGGAATTGAAAGTACTGCGCATACTTTTTCATGTGCTGTAATTGAAAAAAAACAAAAAAATGGAAAAATTTTATCCGACGTTCGAAAAATTTATCTCCCACCTGAGGGTGAAGGAATTCATCCTAGAGAGGCGTCACGTCATCACATTGAAAATAGTTCAACTGTTCTAAAACAATGCCTTACTGAAGCAAAAATCAAGATTACTGATCTTGATATGATTGCATATGCGGGTGGTCCTGGTCTAGGACCATGTCTTAGAGTTGGAGCAGTTGTGGCACGTTCTCTTTCATCATATTATGATATTCCAATTTATCCTGTCAATCATGCTATTGGTCATATTGAATTAGGTAAGCTTCTAACAGGTGCAAAAAATCCACTCGTACTTCTTGTTTCAGGTGGTCATACAATGATTCTTGCATTTTCTGCTGGACGATGGAGGGTCTTCGGCGAAACTTTGGATATCACTTTGGGTCAACTTTTAGATCAGTTTGGACGATCATTAGGATTTGCTTCACCCTGTGGACGAAAAATTGAAGAATTAGCAAACAAGTCAACCAATTACATTGATTTACCATATGCGGTAAAAGGAAATGATGTATCATTTTCTGGTTTATTGTCTGCTGCAAAACAATGTACATCAAAAGGAGTTGAAGATGCATGTTACTCATTACAAGAAACTGCATTTGCTATGATTGCTGAAGCCACTGAGAGAGCTCTTGCATTTACTAGAAAAAATGAAATTATGATAGTTGGTGGCGTGGCTGCTAACAAAAGATTGTCATCTATGCTAAAAGATGTATGTAAAAGACAGAAAGCAAAATTTTTTGTCGTACCTCTAAATTATGCAGGTGATTGTGGTTCTCAAATTGCTTGGACTGGAATTAGAGAGTCTAGTGTATCTGATGGTGCAAAGATCAAAGATACTTTTGTAAAACAATCTTGGAGATTAGATAGTGTGGATGTTCTTTATTGATTCTTAAAATCTTCTATAGCATCTTGAATATCTTCTAACCATCCACCTGTTCCCATAACGCCAAATTTGTATGATTTTTCATCTGTATCTGTTTTAATTTTAAAACAGATTTTTTTGATGAATCTACCTTCCTTCCAAACATCTACTTGATCTAAAGGAACGTCGATTACAGTTTCACCCATTTTTGTTGAAAAATCTGCAATTCTACTTTTTCTTTTATCAAATGCAATACGCTTGTTAGTTAATGTTAGAACTCCGGTTCCTAACTCATCTTCATTACAATCTTCTTGCTTCAATCGTTTTTCATCTGAATCCATATTACTATTGAAAAATTATACAATTAATGGCTTTACCTAGAAACGCTAAAAATGACATATTTTATCAAAAAATATGAAACAAAAATATCAAGAATACCTAAAATTAAACAAAAATGTCCTTCTTGGTTTTCTTGGTTCGATCATTATTTCGGCAATTGCTGCAGATTATTTTGCTGATCAGGCTGATTATCTAAACTCGTCATTTACTCTAATAATAGATTATGTTGTTTTCTTTTCAATATTTGGTGGTTTGTTTTACCTTGATAATAGAAAAAAATATGTTTTAGAAAATGGTCAACGTGATAATACACTTTTAAAATCAGATTTAATCAAAATTATTTCATCATTAGGAATTGGTGAAGTTGTTTATACAATTGTTAGATGGAGCCTTCAATACTATCTGTTATTGATAAATTATGAACCATACATGGCATCAATTGTCTCACAGTTAATCTCTACCGTAGTATACATGATTACATTAAATTTGTCTGTAAAACTTACAAAATTGTATAAAGATGGAAATTAGTATTTATGTTGATGGTGCAGGCGGTGAAAACTCTGGCTATGGATTTTTCATTAAAGAGACAGGTGAATCCTTCTATGAAAATAAATCTGGATTAACAAACAATCAGGCTGAATATCACGCGATAATTATAGCATTAAAAAAATTTCAAGATTCAACTGATAAAATTACAATTTTTAGTGATTCAAAAAATACTGTTAATCAATTGAATCATGAATTTGCAATAAATAATGAGCAATTACGCATTCTAGCACAAGAATCTTGGTTATTAATGCCAAAAATTCATGAATTAAAAATAATATGGATTCCAAGAAAGGAAAATTTAGCAGGAAAGATGCTCGGAAGCTAATTTGGAATAGCTTTAATTATACAAAAAAATTTTATTAAAAAACATACAATGACTGATTCTGTTTTCCTATCTCCAAAATCCATTGCGATAATTGGGGCTTCTGATAAAGAAGGTAGTGTAGGTCGTGCAATTACATCAAATATTATGAAAGGCTACAAAGGAACAATCTATCCAATTAGTCCAACACGTGAAACTGTTTTTGATAAAAAAGCATACAAGTCAGTACTAGATGTTACAGGAAAAATTGATCTAGCAGTTGTTGTAACAAAAAATACTATCGTTCCAGCAGTGTTAGAAGAATGTGGAAAAAAGAAACTTAGAGGTGCAATTGTAATCACTGCCGGATTCAAAGAGGTTGATGAAGAAGGTGCAAAGTTAGAACAAAAATTAAAAGATATTGCAAAAAAATACAAATTACAAATTATTGGTCCAAACTGTCTTGGTGTAATGAATCTTGAACCAAAAACAATGATGAATTCAACATTTCTTAAAATTACTCCTAAATCTGGAGAAATTGCTCTTATTTCACAAAGTGGTGCAATATGTGCTGCATTAGTTGAAGACGCAAGTGCACAAGGAATTGGATTTTCTGCTGTAATTAGCATGGGAAACAAAGCAGACATGAGTGAAATTGATATGCTCAAAATGCTTGCAGAACACAAACAAACCAAAGTTATTGTTATGTATCTTGAAGACATGGGAAACGGTCAAGAATTTCTTAAAGTTTGTAAAGATATTACAAGAAAAAAGAAAAAGCCTGTTTTAGTATTAAAATCTGGAAGAAGTCCAGAAGGTGCACAAGCTGCAATGTCACATACTGGTGCATTAATGGGTTCTGATGAAATTTACGATGCACTGTTAAAACAATCAGGTGCAATACGTGTTGATACTATGGAAGAGTTATTTGATTATGCAACCGCATTTTCAAAACAACCACTTCCAATGAATGGTGATTTGGTAATTGTTTCAAATGCAGGTGGACCTGCAATCATTTCAACTGATGCATGTTCAAAACTTGGAATAAAAATGGCAAAAATTGAAGAGATTAGAAAAAAGATTGATGCTGTAATTCCTCCATGGGGAAGTTCACGTAATCCTGTAGATATTGTGGGTGATGCAGATTTTAATAGATTTGAAAATGTATTGAATGAAGTATTAAAACACAAAAATGTTGGCTCTGTAATATCTATGTGTACACCATCTGCAACTTTGGATTATGATAAACTCGCAAACGTTATAGTTTCTATGTCAAAAAAATACAAAAAAACAATGTTAGCTAGTTTGATGGGATTAGATGAAGGAATAACTAATCGTGAAATCTTGGCAAATGGCGATGTTCCATACTATAATTATGCAGAAGGTTCAATTCGTACATTAAAAGCAATGCTCACTTTTACGAATTGGATAAAAAACCCATCTGGAAAAATTACAAAATTTACTGTGAAAAAAGATAAAGTAAAAAAAATCTTGAATAATGCAAAAAAAGAAAAACGAGATGCCTTACTAGAAGAAGAAGGTCAAGAAATTCTTAGAGCATACGGTTTTCCATTACCTGCTAGTAAATTAGCAAAATCAAAAAAAGAAGCGGTAACTGCTTCTAAAAAAATTGGTTATCCTGTAGTTTTAAAAATTGCATCACCTCAAATTATTCATAAATCTGACGCTGGTGGAGTAAAAGTTAATCTTCAAAATGCAAAAGATGTTGAAACTGCATTTGATACTATCATGAAAAATGCAAAAAAATACAACAAGAATGCAGACATCAAAGGTGTTTTAGTTGTTGAGATGGTAAAAGGTGGAAAAGAAATGATCATTGGTTCAAAACTTGAACCTGGACTTGGACCTGTTGTCATGCTTGGAATGGGTGGAATTTATGTTGAAGTTCTAAAAGATGTTACCTTCAAACTTGCACCAATGACAAACATTGAAGCGGATGATATGATATCTTCAATTAAAACTAAAAAAATTCTAGAAGGTGTTAGAGGGGAAAAACCATCTGATATCAAAAAACTCTCTGAATGTATTCAAAGACTATCTCAGTTAGTATCTGATTTCCATGAAATTAAAGAATTAGATATGAATCCTGTTTTGGTAATGGAAAAACAAAAGGGTTGTAAAGTTTTAGATGTACGCATTGGTCTATAGTTAGGCACAGCTTTAATTGCAAACTTTTTAATTATTTGAATCACTAAGTGTAGTAGCGACATGCAAAAAACAGTAAAACCAATTAGAACAGGAGAGGAATACATAGAGAGCCTAAAAGGTAGAGATCTCAAAATTTACTTGTTTGGTGAATTGGTAAAAGAACCGGTTAGTCATCCAATGATTAGACCTTCAATTAATGCAGTAGCAAAAACATACGATCTTGCAGTTGAAGAAGAAGAACTTGCATTCCCTCAGTCTTCAATCTCTGGCGAAAGAGTAAATCGTTTTTTGCACATTGCTGAGAGTGCAGAAGATTTAGTTTTACAAAATAAAATGCAGAGAAAACTAGGACAACTTACTGGTACATGTTTCCAAAGATGTGTTGGTATGGATGCAATGAACTCACTTCATTCCACAACATTTGAAATTGATGAAAAACATGGCACAAAATATCATCAGAGATTATTAGAATTTATCAAAATGGTTCAACATGAGAATTTGGTAATTGGTGGAGCAATGACCGATGTTAAAGGTGACAGAAGTCTTGCACCTAGTGAACAAGAAGATCCTGATTTATTTTTACATATTGTTGATAGAGATGACAAAGGTGTTTACGTCACAGGTGCCAAAGCACATCAAACTGGTACAATTAACTCACATTGGATGATTGTAATGCCTACCATGAGATTATTAGAAAACGACAAAGACTACGCAATTGTTGGTGCACTTCCAGTAGATGCACCTGGAATAACTTACATCTATGGAAGACAATCTTGTGATACCCGTAGTATGGAACCGGGTGACATTGATGTTGGAAACTCTGAATTTGGTGGACAAGAAACTATGGTAATCTTTGACCGTGTTTTCATACCAAACGAAATGATCTTTATGGATGGTGAATATGAATTTGCATCTATGTTGGTTGAAAGATTTACCTGTTATCATAGAAGAAGCTATGTTTGTAAAACTGGTTTAGGTGATGTTTTGATTGGTGCAGCAGCAGCCATTGCTGAATACAATGGAGTCCCAAAAGTTTCACACATTAAAGATAAAATAATTGAGATGACACATCTTAACGAATCAATCTATGCTGCAGGAATTGCAGCATCATATCAAGGTCACAAGATGAAATCTGGTGTATTTCTTAACGACGATATGCTTGCAAATGTATGTAAACATAATGTTACTAGATTACCATATGAATTAGCAAGACTTGCTCAAGATGTTGCTGGTGGAATACTAGTTACATTGCCATCTGAAGCCGAATTTAGAAGTGCAGAAACTGGACCACTCTTAGAAAAATATCTCAAGGGTAAATCTGGAATTGAAGTTGAAAATAGAATGAGAATATTAAGATTAATTGAAAATATGACAATGGGAAGAAATGCAGTTGGTTATCTAACTGAATCAATGCATGGTGCAGGTTCACCACAAGCCCAAAGAATTCAAATCGCTCGTCAAATGCAATTAGGTTACAAAAAACAACTTGCAAAAAATTTGGCTAAAGTCAAAGAAGAACCTGAAGAAATGAAAGAGAATTCAGAATACTTTAAACGTGTATTCAAAATACCAGAAAAAAAATAATTCTAAAGTCCTTTTTTATCATCTTCTGCTAATTCATCTTTATCTGATGATTTAACATACTCTGAGTCTTTCTTGTTCTCAAAATTATTCTCTGTATCATCTTCTGCTAATTCATCTTTATCTGATGATTTAACATACTCTGAGTCTTTCTTGTTCTCAAAATTATTCTCTGTATCATCTTCTGCTAATTCATCATTTCTATATTGAAATCCAACTTTCTTCTTTTCTTTACCTGCAAAATGTTTTACAATCATGATGCCAATTATTACTGCAATTATTATGTAATTGATTGGAGGTTGTAAAATCTGTGTAATGTATCCTACTTGTGGTACCACATACTCTACTTTTCCAAGATATTCCTTTTCTGTTATAGGATAATCTGTTCCTGCTATGGATGATGGATTGGCATCACCTCTAGTTCTAACTATTTTTGGATCCTCTCCCATTTCTAAACTAACTCTGTGAACAATCACTCTTTCTTTTCCTTGCTCGTATAATTTTGGCGAATAAAATACAATAATGTCACCTTTTTTCACATCTTCAAATGGTGTATTACCTTCAACAACTATAACATCATAAACCATTAATGCTGGAATCATACTTCCGCTTGAAACTACATAAAATGGATTTGAAGTTCCAAAAACTGCTTGTAGTCCTAGCCAAATTATGGCAATTGCCACAACAATGATTACTACATCTTTGATTAGACTCTTTGTTGAACTTCCCAAATTATGTTTGCTCACTAAATTACTAAGATAAATCTTATCGATTCTCTATAACTGATTTCCACAACTCTCACAGAATTTTGAATCTGGTTTATTATCGAAATTACAACTAGTACATCTTAATCCGGTTCCTATTGCAACTGTTTGTTCTACCTTTACATCTGTTTTTTCAGATTTACCTAGAAAGATAACCTCGCCTACAGTTCCAATTCTACTCCAACTAATGCTAATGTCGTTACCCTCATCATCTGAGATAAGTAATATTAATTCTTGATTTTCATCAACACCTACTTGTTTTGCTTTTCCAATTTTTTTTGCACTTTCATCAAAAACATCCATACCGAAAATTGATCTAAATGTTCCTTCACTAGGAACAGGCTCTGGTGAAATTTCAGGCTGTGCACTCTCCTGTTGAACTGGTGTATCAAAACTTGAAAGTCCTGTGTCTTGTTGTTGTGCTATTGGATTTGCTAATCCTACACTCATTGCTTCATTTGGTTTTCTAAAATCTCTGTATTCTGCAATTGTTGAACCACATTCATTACATAGATATTTTCCTCTCTCAGCTAAAACTAAATTTTCTGCAACTTCCTCATTTGGATTTTCAAATTCAATTTTTGGACTACCTTCGAATTCTTTTTCACATGTGTTGCATGTATGTTTAGAAATTAATCCTGCTTCTAATCTTCCAATTGGTGCTAAAAATAGATCTGGTCCTCCGAGATTACCTTTACTTTGTTGTTCATCACTTACTCGTGCCATCACAAATCCACCTGAACCTCTAAGTTTTTTTAATCGAAGTTCTGCACTCATGTTCTCATACATGAAGTACGTCATTTAAGTATATTTTGAAATTTTTTTAAAGGATCTAACAACACGGTGTTATACTCACAAATACATTTTTAGATGTGAACTTTTGATAAAATTTGTCAATCATGGCAATAACAGAAATAGATGATCCAAAATCATGGGAAACCGACGTCCTTAGCTCTGACAAGCCAGTCTTTGTAGACTTTTGGGCACAATGGTGTGGACCGTGTAGAATGGTAGGACCTGTTGTAGAGGAACTTGCTGGAGATTATGATGGTAAAGTTAACTTTGTAAAAGTTAATGTTGATAATGCACAAGAAATAGCACAAAAATATAATGTGTTTAGTATTCCAACATTGTTACTTTTGAACAAAGGTGAAATCATAGCCCAACAAGTAGGCGCAGGATCTAAAGAAGTATACCAAAATATGATAGATAGAGCACTCGAAAAAATTTAGGCTCTACTAATTTTCTCTTTTTATTCTAAACTATTAATATTAGATTCCTCTTCATTCAATTATGTCATTAGGCGAAATCGACACATACAATCTTACTTTCGAAAAGTTACAAACATTATTTGCTGAAACTCAAGGATATTACGAATCTTTTCTAGACTCTAACAATTTGTATAAAGCAGGTAAAATTTCTGATAAAGAATTCTTTCAAAAACTAGGTGATTACACTGCTGCTTATTCTGCTTTATTATTTTTAGGTGTTAATTCACTGACGGAATTAAAAAAAGCACTTGATCAAGTTTCAAAGGGCGCTCGTGCAGGAGTAGGTGGAACACAGTCTCCTGGACTAATGCCTGGAATGGGACAACCTGGAATGATGCCTGGAATGAATGATGGTCCAAGAGCTGGTACTCCTGACAATCCTGTTGGCGCTCCACCTTCTGTAATGGGTACTGCACCTAGTGGATTTAATGAACCTGGAACACTTCCAACGCCTGATCCAGCATTACTTCCACGAAGACAAAGTGGTGGAAGTTGTACTTCATGTGGTGGTGGATTAAGACCAAATGCTAAATTCTGCACAAAGTGTGGCTCAAAACAATAATTCTAAGTAATATTAATTCCACATTCTCTACAAAATTTTGCGTAAGGTGAATTTTTTGCTCCACATTCTGCACAAAATTGTTCTTCACCGGATGATTCAGAATTTGCACTTCCATACATTCCAGAACCTAAAACAGCACCTGTTGGAACATATTTGTCATCATCAATAATTTCTACGGGTGCAAAGTCCTGTTCTTCAACATAAGTGTATAATCTTGGAATACTTTCTTCTTTTCCTGTAGGATCTGGAACCATGTCTCCTAACCAAAATGAAAATCTCATCAAAGTAAGCTCTGGTGTTGAAAATGCCAGTGTATGTGCTGACATGTAATCATTCGCTGCCTGTTTTCCATTGAATACTTTCATGATTAAATTATCATTTTTCACTGTATAATGTTTTCGTGAAGTGGACCGAGAGGGAATCGAACCCTCGACATCCACGTTGCGAACGTGGCGCTATACCCCTAAGCCATCGGCCCTAGTAATTGCAATTTTTTACAATGTATATTCATTTTTACTCTAGTAATCTACATGAAATTTAGGCAAACAAAATGACTTACGATTTACTCATTACTGACTCACATGTAATGACTCAAAGTGGTATGGTTGAAAAGAATCTTGTCATTGAAGATGGGAAAATCAAATTAATTACTAACGATAGTCCTGATTGTGATAAAAAAATTAATGGTTCTGGTTTAGTTAGCATTCCAGGTTTAATTGATACTCATGTTCACTATGGCGTTTATTCTCCAATTGATCAAGCTGCAATAAGTGAATCACACGCTGCTGCAATAGGTGGTGTTACAACAATGATGAGAATGTTCAGGTTAAAGGGTTCATACAAAGAATCTCTTAAAAAACATCTCTTGGCAAGTCAAAATTCACATTATATTGATTATACTTTACATGCCTCAATTTTTGATGATTCACAGATTGATGAAATGCAATATTGTATAGAAAACAAAATTATCTCATTTAAAATATACATGAATCTTGGTGGTGATGTTGGCCATGTATACATGGAAATGAATCCTGGAGAAGAAAAATTAATCTCTGCAGAAGTAAATGTTACAAACGAATTAGTTGAAAAAATTGTAAAAAATGCTGCATCCCTTAATTGTCCTGTATTAGTCCATGCAGAAGATTATCAAGATTGTGCATGTGGCATGAAAACACAAAAGGAAAAAAATAATGATGGATTAAATGCTTGGTCTGAAAGTCGTTCTCCAAATTTCGAAGCAAAGTCAATTCAAACAATTTGTCAATATGGAAGAAAGTATAACTGTAAAATTTATTTTGTACACATTGGTTCAAAATTAGCATTAGATAAAATTAAAGAAGAAAAACAAAAAGGAACAAAAATTTTTGTTGAAACCTGTCCTCATTATCTAACATTATCGCATGAAACTCAAGATGGTTATCTTGCAAAAGTTATGCCTCCAATTAGAACAAAAAATGATATACAATCTGTATGGACTGCTTTACAAAATAATGAAATTGATACAATAGGAACAGATCATGTTGCTAATCAATTGAAGCTAAAACTTGGTGGTGATGACGTCTGGGGTGCTTTAGCAGGATTTCCTGGAATAGGAACATCATTACCAATTTTACTTAGTGAAGGAATTAATAAAAATAAAATAAATCTGAATCAGTTAGTTAATCTAACAAGTTCTAACGCTTCTAAAATTTTTGGTTTATCTGGAAAAGGACATTTGGAAGTAGGATATGATGCCGACATCACAATGATTGATCTAAAAAAAGAAGCAAAAGTTTCTCATGAGCTTTTTGGTGGATTTTCTGATTATCTCGTATATGATGGATGGAATTTGAAAGGTTGGCCAGTCAAAACAATTGTTAGAGGTACTGTTGTTGCTGAAGATTTTGAAGTAATTGGAAAACCTGGATATGGTAATTTTATACCGCGAGTATTAAGTTAAAATTTCAAATTTACCATTTGCTTTTGCTTTGTAAATTATATCTGGTTTTCTTGTAAAAATACCCGCTTCTATTACTCCTGGAACATTGATTATTTTCTGTTGCAATATTTTTGGATTTTTGATTACTCCGAAATCACAATCTAGTATAATATTTCCATTTTCAGTAACAAACGGGTATCCTCTATCAAGTATTCTTAATTCAGGTTTACCACCTAAATTCTCCATTTTCTTCCAAACAATTTGTCTTGCTAAAGGTTGGACTTCAACTGGAACTGTTCTGTTAAAATCTTTGACAAATTTTGAACTATCTGCCATGATGATAACTTTTTTTGCAGCACTAATCAATATGTTTTCTTTCAATAGTGCGCCACCACCACCTTTTATCAAAAATTTATTTTTATCAATTTGATCTGCGCCATCAAATACTATATCAATTTTATCAATTTGATCTGGTTCAATTAATTGTAAACCACCTTTTTCTGCAATTAATTTTATTTGCATTGATGTTGGTACACATTTAATAGAAATTTTTTTTGTTTTGATATATTTTGATAATGATTTAACTAACGCAGTTGCAGCTCGTCCACTTCCTAAACCTATGACATGTTCATCTTTTACATTTTTCAAAGCATCTAAAGATAATGCCTTGATGGCATCATCAAATGTCATTAATCAACCTCTGCTTGTTCGATTTTTGACATAGTTTCCATGATCTTTGTTTTAATTTTATTTAGATCATCATCATCATCATCGTCATCCAAGTCTTCTTCTTCTGGTAATTCTACAATTGGTTTTGTTACTTGTTGTATAACTGGTTCTGGAACTTGTTGAATAATTGTTTCAGGTTTATTTTCAATCACTGGGATCATATTTTGTTCTTTAATTTCAACTGCCTGTGTTTTTTGTTCTTCATAGATTTTTGGTTTTATTGGTGCTGGTGTTATGACATCACTACTTAGTTGTGATAACATTTCATCATACTTTGATTGTTTTACTGGATCTAATTTTGGCAATGATGTTAAAGTTGTAATTTCAAATTTGTCTGAGCTTTTGTTAGCATATTCTTCAATTGGTTTTTCAAAGATTGGTTTTGATTTTACTTCTATTTCATTCACTTTTCTGTTCTTTTTCTTTACATGTGCTTCATTTTCTGTTTGTGCAACTTGTATCTTTGATGTCAATTCGTATAATCTTTGATCAAGTTGTGATAATTTTTGATCCATTAATGTAATCAAACCATCACCTAATGGTCCTAGGTCTGGATGTTTACTTGCATTTTCTAGTTTTTCAATTCTGGTGATTACTACGCCTAATTGATGTTGATATTTTAGTAGTAGTCTATCTTTTTGAATTTTTGTTAAATCTGTTTCATTTTGGTATAATCTGGCAATTGTTTTTGTTAGAATATCTTTTTCAATTTCTAATGAATGTAATTGACTTACAATTTGTGAATTTGAACCGATAGACGGGGTTTGTAATTTATTTTTTGATTTAAAAAATTGTTTCAACATGATTATAATGCAGGTACACTGCGTTTAATCCAATTGTATTTTCTTCTCTTTGCATCTGGATGTCCACAACTTGCACATCTATCTAGACGTCTATGAAATGCATTATTTCCACATCTTCTACATCTGATATGTGTATGAGATTTGTTGTGCTTACCCATTGATGGTGTACCTCTAGTCATTAGAGAACACCTATTCTGCTGGAGGAGATATCATAACTACATTATCTCCACGAACTACAATGGATCCGAGACTTTTTGATTCACCTTCAGAAGGGATTTCTTCTGATTGGTCTAG
>JABGTD010000023.1 GCA_018647405.1 Nitrososphaerota archaeon
AATTGTCGAAAATTCTCTAGGTGTTGCACCTGTATCTGATACTCCACGTTTAGCTTCTAAAGCTAATTGTGGCAGATGAATGTTACAAGGTGTTGCTTCATTACCTGTATGACACACACCGATAAATTGTTTTGATAAGTCATCATCGTTTAATCCCATAGCTTTGTACATTGCTCTATGAGGTGATCTAGCAGTACCTTCTACAACATTTCTACTAGATATTTCCATACAGGCAATTTTTAAATTGCTATAATTTAGAGTTTATTGAAATTCTTGATATTTGATGATGATTTGGAGTCATCATAACCCTTAAGTTGAAATGAAATTACTAATTTTATGTTGTTTACAGTTCATAAACTAAAATGTGATAATGGCCATTACACGAATACTGTAGTTGCTGAAAATGAAACTCTTGAAGAAAACCTAAAAAAATTCACTCTTAGAAGCATGTGTAAAAGTTGCTGTTTACCTTTACATGAATGTTAGATATTTTTGAAATTTTAATCATTTAAATTGTAAATGTTAAATTTTGCATGTATGAATGACAAATCAAAAATGGAACAAAAAGCCCTGGAATGCCCTGTTTGTAAAAGCAACAAAGCTATGATTGCAGGCGAGAATGTCAAACTAGGTGGAAAATTTGAAGATAAAGAATTTCTAACAACAGAATTAACTGTTTTAAAATGTACTAAGTGTGGTTATTTCATGTTTTTTGATAAAATGGCTCAGTTTACTACTCAAGAAAAATCTTAAAATTATTAATTATTGATAGTTTGTATTCTTTTAACATTTTTTCTAAATTCTTCATTTTGAAAATGTTCATCACAAAGTGACCATTCTAATTCATTATCATCTCTTTTTCTATATTCGATAATGTATTTTTCAGGGTTGTTACAACATTTTTTCATTTCAACCAATCACCTATGTATTAATTTACAATAAAAAATTTTCTTATTTGATGATTTCTTGGTTGTCTAACTGTTTTAGGTATTCTTGAATTTGTCCATCTGTTTCTCCACCAAATGTGATTAGTATTTTATCGTCTTCGATGATTTCATAATTTCTGATATCTGAAACGTATTGACCATTAATGAAATATTTTAATGAATATTCATCATTAGTACAAAATGATTTTCCATCTGGGAATACATAGCATTGATCATCTAGTCCAATAGATAATGAATCAAACAAATATTCTAACTCTACACCTGTAGCATGTTTATGGATTGTCGTACCATCTCTGGATTCAAAATGTATCCATGGTGATTTTATTTGATATGCTGGTGCTGAGAAATCAAATTCATCACCAAATATTTTTACTAAAATTCCTGCATGTGCATGTTCACTTCCTAGCGCACCTGCATTTTCAGGACCGCCAGGAGCTTCGACAGTCATTGTCAAAAATAAATATCCTGCATAGCCTACAATTACTGCAATTACTGATAAAACCCCTATTGCAATAAGGGTCTGCTTTCTTTTTTCTGCAGAGTGTCTTGTAGCGTAATTATCTCGTTTAATCTCACGTTCTTTTCTCTCTTTTCGACCCATGACAGTTCAAACTCAGAGAAATACCCCTATTAAACATTCAATCAAAACAATAAATAAAATTAAAAAATGTTCTTCATTATGACATGCATTTTTTGTGATATTCTAAGTGGAAAGCGAGATGGACATATTGTGTATGAAGATGATGATCATATTGCATTTTTAGACAAATATCCAATTGATGATGGACATACTTTGGTTATTCCAAAAAAACATTATGAGCGAATTACTGATATGGATTCTAACGATGTGGGAAAAATCTTTTCACTGGTTCCTAAAATTGCAAAAGCTGTATGATTGGGAGCCGGTGCAGATGCTTTTAGTTTGGCTCAAAATAATGGTAAAGCTGCAAAACAAATCATTCCTCATGTTCATATTCACATTATTCCTCGATATAATGACAAAGGCACTGTTTGGACAAAACGTCAAATTCCAACAGATGAAGTTTTGTTTGAATTATCTCAAAAAATTAAATCTGCTATTGTTTAGTGTGGCCTGGATTATATCTTAAAATTGCTCCAATTTTTCCTAGACTTGCTAACATATTTCCATGTTCTGCACTACCTGAAATTACTTCCAACTGTGATCCTGTTTTTGCAGCAATAATTTGTAAATAATCCACAATATCTTGTTCATTAACTTCTGTATCCATGGCTTTACATTCCGGACAAGGTTTGTTTTTGTATTCTGTTTTTTTTGGAATCACTAGTGGTCGTTCTATTATGTCTTCTTGAATATGCTTACAGCGTTTGCATTCAGCTTCAACTCTGTGTAGATTTGTATTATCTGTAATTAGCAATGTTTTCACAACATTATTTTTTAGAAATTCAATTACTTCTTGTAATCCGTAGGAACCTTTGCCTGTGTTTGTATTTATTTCTCTAAACAAATCTTCAATTAATTTTTTTTCTTCAACTAATCTAAAACTACCCAAAATATCTCCAGACTTTGCAAATGCTTCTCTAATTCCTTCAGCACCTGAATAACTTGCATCAATTGTATTGATGATATTATTTTGCAGTCTA
>JABGTD010000062.1 GCA_018647405.1 Nitrososphaerota archaeon
AATAAGTATATCTAGTGCTAATTTTGTATGCTTAATTCTTGTATAAGCTCATTGATTTTTGAATAATCTTTATGGAATTGTTTACCTTTTTCAGTTACTTTGATCTGATCCTTACTATCAATAATTTCTTTATTTTTCATTACCATTATATTTGATCATTCTTTGCAAATTCCATGGTTGAAAAAAATGAATTAGAATCTCTAATTAAAAAAATTGGTAAACTACACAAAAAAATTCGTTTTGTTGCAATTATCCATAAAAATGGAAAAATAATAAAAACTGAAATGAGAGATGAAGTCCCGTCATTACTCAAGACAAAAAATGA
Organism: Nitrososphaerota archaeon; assembly: GCA_018647405.1. Classification (GTDB taxonomy): domain Archaea; phylum Thermoproteota; class Nitrososphaeria; order Nitrososphaerales; family Nitrosopumilaceae; genus Nitrosopelagicus. The sequence continues at coordinate 326 of JABGTD010000062.1, forward strand.
AGAAAAATTTTGTCAGGATGTAACTATACGTAGAAAGATGAGGGAAGAATTTGATAAATCACTGGGTAAAGTGAGATTCGTAAATGTCGAACGTGAAAATATATCTCAAATAGTTATGTATGCAAAAACTAAATCATTTTTTGTTACTATCGAGCCTGAAATATCAATCAATGATAAAATCAAAATCATATCTCAAATAAAAAAACTCACTACTAATCTAAAATGAAAATTTTAATTGATGAAATGGATGACGGTATGGATGATCGTTTAATTCAACTCGGATATGATGCGTATAGTGTAAAAAAACTCCGGGTTAAAGGTAAGAATCTTCATACAGATTATTCAGTTATTAATTATGCAAAAGAAAATGAGATGATTCTGGTTACTCGAGATACTGAAAGCGGTCAAGCATGTGAGGAAAATGGATTACCTTGCATCTTGCTAGACAACAATGAGATTTTCAAAATAGTTACTGAAAAATTAAAAAATTTCTAACTAAATTATTTATTCAACCATTCTGAAATCTAAACATGAAAACATGTGATGGTCGAGGCACCTCATACATGAATGGAAATTCATATGAAGATTGTAAAAAAATTGCAGAGGAGATTAATACAAAATTAAAACCATTCATAACTGAACACGGTTCCATGCCTTGGAAACAATTATCTGAAGAAGTGAATCATGATGAACTTGTATACAAATTGGTCTTAAAGTATTTACGACGAGATGGATTTGATATTGGAAATATGGATAATCCACAAATCACTCTATCGTCTAACTAGTATTATTTTGTGATTTTAGTATTCTTCTAGATATGATAAATGGAGTTAGAATCAATATTGGCACTGTAATTGCAATTAAGAGGGTTTGCAATTCTGTTATTACAATAGTAAATGCAACCGCACTTGTTGCACCAATAATTAATGACAAAAATGATCCGACACATGTGGGGCATGCTATGAATAATCCTGTAGTTGCTCCTATACTTCCTAGTCCTCCTGTTTTTTTTGCAATTGAGATTGCATTAACTGCTAACGCGGTATTGACTGCAACCAGATATGACACTATGATTTGTAGTAGGAGATTGATTGGAACTATGTTTATTCCAATATGTTCTGTCAGATAAGCTACAAATTTTGGCATATATCCTGGAGGCCCACAACATGGTGTTACATGTGCTGAAGGTACGTCTGCTCCGTAATGATAAGAAAATATGACTTCTGGTTGATATACCAAAATTCCTGATGTCATTGAAAAAAATACTCCATAAATAATGAATGTAACAATAAATGTTTTTTTTGCTTTGTTTCCAAGAGTATTGTTACAAATCATGGATAATGCTGTTCTATTTCCTGTTGCAGCAATTCTTTTTTGAAATTTTCGAAGCCCCACTCCAATCATTCCAATTGAAATTGTAAATAATATGTAAAATGCTATTCCTAATCTCTCAATTGATTGAACAGCATCTGGTGTAATTTCTTGATATTCAAACCTGACATAGATCAAAAATAAAATTCCAATCGAGATGAATCCTAAAATGATTAGTTTTTTATCATTTTGACCACTTTTGGCAGTCTCTGTTTTCATGTGGGATCTCTTACTTAGTTCATTATATTTTTAACATATGTTCTGTAAGTAAATCTGATAATGGAAATCAATGAAGTTCAAGATCCGGATTATGAAGTAGTCACAATCAGCAATTTAGGTTTTGTAGATCCATACGGAAATGAAGGTTTAGTGATTTTACACTCTGATGATAAACGAGAATTTCACATGCGTGCATTTTCTGGAGAAGTATCTAGACACATCGCAAGCTTTCTTGATGGTGATCATGATACTGTTCCAACAATCTACAAAATGCTTGAAGACATCTGTGAAGCGAATGAACTATTATTAGTTAAAGTCAAAATTTATGAAAGTGGAGATGCCTTACGTGCAAATCTTTACTTGACTGGAAAAAAGGACCTTGTTTTACGAAATTATAGGGCATCGGACGCTGTTGCATTAGCCGTATATTACCAAATTCCAATTCTAGTACGAACTAATATGCTCAAAAGCCCAATAGAAGAAACTACGTAACGATTTCTTTAATTTTATCTTCTTCTAATGCTCGTTTAATTTCCATTGCTATGCGTCGACCAATTCCAAATGTTGTACCGTATTGATATTTAGTATATGGACTAGTTGTTGCGACAATTGGGTTTCCAGGCACTCTAAGTGATACGTCGTATACAATCATCTCCAAATCTTTTGTGATGACACTTTGAAGTGAAAATGGACCGATAATTCCTGGTGCATATTCTTTCTTCACTGCTCTAACAAATTTATCCCCCATTTTGAAGACTTTTTCTAATAATGATTCTCTAATACTTGCAGGCGTATGTCCGACCTCAATATTTTGTAATGGTATGTCCATCTCTAACTGCTGTTTTGCAGGAAGTGCATTGTAATCATGAATGTTGGTCTGTAATCTTCTTTCTATACCTATGAAGTCTACTTGATTAGAAATTGGTGTGTGGAAGAAATTAAAATTCAGGTATGTTCCAATGGCCAATTCCTCGATGCTTGCTTTTTCTAAATCCTTTTTGGCAATTAGTCCTTTCTTGATTTTTTCCTCTGATTTTTCTTTATAATCTGCATATGATGTAACTGTGAAAAATGCACGTTCTAATTTTCTATCTTTCTCCATTACTTTTACAATTGCTGGCTTATTGATGGATTTTGGATTCTCAAAGATCTTTGGATATTTGACACCTGCTTTTTTTAACAAATAATATTGATTTCGTTTATTTTCTCTTTCTTCGGCTTGGAAGAGCTTTCTATTTCCAAAGATTGGAACTTTTAATTTATTTTCTAATATGTCATATCCAAGATATGCTGTAAGTGAACGATGTGGAATGATAATCGTATTATTCTCTCTCATGATCTTTTGATTTGCTGGACTTGCCATGTCTTTGAATTTTTTGAGAATTTTTATCTCATCAGCAATTCGATTAAATCTCTGATAAGGTACTTCTCTTCCTTTCTGACAATAAACAACCGTCTCAAAATCTTCATCTTTTGCACCGTCCATTATCTCTAATGCTGAATGACTTCCCAAAACTCCAATTTTTGGATCTGTATATTCGGATGCAATCTTTTGCATTTCAGATCTTTTAATCATACTGAATTGAATTGCATTGTAAAATTAAATGCTTCTTTGGAAGAGTTTTCTACTGGTAATTTTTTAATTATATGATGAGCGTTGAAATGGTTCTAGTTGGGATGATTCTTTTTGGTGGAATGATGGCAGCTGGTATCAAAGTCTGGTTAAACAGACGAAAAGAATCTAAGCAATTAGACGAGCCTCAAGCGTGAATTTTCATATTCAGTTATATTTTGTAAAATATGATTCAACAAGTACATGAAACTTGTAGTTGGAATTACTGGAAGCACTGGAGTGATATATGGAATCCGTTTACTTGAGGTTCTAAAAGAAAAGGGAATTGAAACAAATCTTGTAATGTCTGAATGGGCAAAAAAATGTATTCCAATGGAGACAAAACATAACATATCGTATGTTGAATCCCTTGCTACTGAAGTAACTGATGAAAATAATATGGCTGCAAACGTTTCAAGTGGAACTCACAAGACTGATGGAATGATTGTAATTCCGTGTACAATGAAAACATTATCTAGTGTTGCAAATGGTTATGATGAAACTTTAGTTGCACGTGCAGCTGGTGTAACTTTGAAAGAGGCTAGAAAATTAATTCTAGTTGCAAGAGAAACACCATTAACTGCTATTAATCTAGAAAACATGTTAAAACTAGCTAGACTTGGAGTTGTAATTCTACCTCCTGTTACCGAATTTTATACAAATCCTACGTCAATTGATGCAATGATTGATCATATTGTTGGCAAATGTCTTGATCAATTTGATATTGACCATGATTTGTTTACCCGTTGGGGTAGCAAATAACCCAAAAAAATTTACACTAGTTTAATTTTGAGAATTCATGTTAAAGGTATCTTTTGAATTAGAAATTAAAGCAGATCTTGAAAAATCATTTGACATAATTACAAACTTTGAGAATTTTCAAAAATTATTTCCAGATTTTTATCCCTCAATTTTGATAAAATCTATACGAGATGAAAGCTCACTTGTGGCTGAACATCTTAAACTTCATGATACTGAATTTATTATAATGTCTAAACATTTTACATCAAAACCTTATTCACATGAAATGCGTGTTATTGGGGGTGACATTAAAGGAAGTGGTATTAATGAGATTTTTAGTTTCGATAATGGCAAAACACTGGTTAAAGTTAATGTTGAATTGAATGTAAAATCGTCTAGATTTTCTAAGAAAAATCCATATGGCGAATCTTTGAAAAATTTGTATAATGCAATGATGATTGAAATTGAAAAATCTTAATCTTTACTTTCTTTGATATCTTTTAGTTCTTTATCTGCTTCAATTTCTCCTTTCTTATATTCTCCTTTTGCTTTACCAAAAGTTTTTGCAAGCTCTGGAATTTTCTTTGCTCCAAATAGAAGTACACCTGCAGCGACGATTACAATTATCCATTCACTTCCTCCTGGTATGAAATTGAATAAGCTCTCAAGCATGTCTCATCTAGTGATAAATTCTCATTTAAGTCTTGAGGGTCTTTCTTTCTTGTCTTTCAGCTACTATCATGCCTGCAAAATATAATGCAATCATTGGTAATGATACAAACCACATTGTTACGCCACTACCATCTGGTGTGATTACTGCACCAAATACAATGATGGCGATTATTGCATATCTCAAATTCCTTCTCCAAAATTTGGCATCTACTAATCCTGATAGACTAATTGCATACATTATGAGTGGTAGTTGAAATGATATTCCAAATGCCAACAAGAATTGTAAAACAAATGTCACAAAGTCCATAATATTCAAAAATGTAACTAATCCTGCAGATTCTCCATACCTGTAAAGAAAATCTAAAATAAATGGAATAACTGCTGCATATGAAAATGTACAACCTGTAATGAATAATCCTACTGCAGGTAATGTTATGGAACGACCTACGTTAATTTCTCTTTCTTTTAATGCAGGTCTCAAAAATGATATGAACTCTCTCACAATGATTGGTATACTTACAACAATTCCGATCAAAGCAGCTATGTACACTTGAGAGAAAAATGCTTGTCCGGGGGCGGTTTGAATTAACTGAACTCCATCTGGAACTAATTCTCCTTTCATTACATTTGTGAATTGTGCTGCAATGTTGTTTAGCGGTTCTGGGTATGGATAATACAATGTAACTCCCATGACCTCAAATGGTGTTGCATGAAATGTTAGAATGAATACTGTAATAACTAAAATTGAAATTATAGAACGAATTACTCTTTTTCGTAACTCTTCGATGTGTACGTTTATCCCGCTAATCTCTGACATTCAAATTTCTTAATGTCACATCTTCAACAAAAATGTTTCAAATTTCCTAGGTAGGGATTGGGAGAAGTTTTGCTTCTGGATAGCCCCATTCTTTCAATTTCTCTTGTGTTGTATCATGTAGCTCAATTGTTATTATTGGATTAATTGTAAATTCTTCTTGTAACTCTTTTGCTAATTTGGCAATATCTTTTGCAGAATAGATCTCCTTTGAATCCACCAAGAAAATTCTTTCACCTTTTTCATATTCATTACCCCCAAACTTTTTCTTAAGAGATTTTGTAATAGGTGGTAATTCATCTCTTTCAATATTATTGTAATAGTATGTTATTCCTTGTTTTGATTCATAATCATGTGGTGTTCCTGCTTTGTATAGAAATACTCCAAAAAATATGGCATCTTCTTCGGGTTCTTTAGAACATTTGATGTCCCAATTGAGAACTTTATCCTCATCATGAACTACTTTTTCCATCTCTTCTGGAGTTAATTTCCAATAACGAAATTTTACCATATGACACAATATTTTTGCCATTATAAAATGAATTGCATGGATTCTAGATCATTTTTTACAAATGTGATGCAGTAGAGCACTTAAATTAATTAACGCAAACAAAAGATTATGCCTAATTTTCAAGTTGGCGTTGTAATTGAAAACAAACCTGGAATTAGTGACCCTGAAGGCGATACCATACTAAATGATCTTGTCCTAAAAGGTAAGAATACTCACATCACAAAAATTCGTTCTGGAACTATTCTAAAATTTTTCATTACTGAAAAAAATGCACAGGATGCAAAAGATGCAATCGTTAAAACTTGTGATGAACTTAGAATTTACAATCCTTTAGTGAGTAAAGTCACAGCAACTGTTGAAGAAATTTAATCTCCACTTATACTCTTCATTGTTCCATCAACTAAAATTTGGTCTCTTAGATAACTTGCAAGATCTGTTTGGGTGATGACCCCTACTAGTTTTTCATTATCTAGAATCAATAGTCGACGGATATTATTATTTAACATTTTTTGAATCGCATCTTCTATTGTGGTAGTTGGTTCTACTGAACGAAATTTGTATGACATTATTTCTGAGATTTTAATTTCACTTGCTTTTTTGTCCTCTACTGCAATTTTACGAACAAAATCACTTTCACTTAGTACGCCTTGAGGTTTTCCTTCATTCAATATTACTAGAAAACTAATGTCTTTTTCAGCGATAATCTTTGCTGCATCTTGTGCAGTTTTGTCATTCTCGATTGTTATGACATCTTTCTCCATAATATCTCGGATTTGCCCCATAAATGAAATGTAATTTTCTTGAAATAAAAACATGTCATCACAAAATCAATTTTATACCCCGAATTCAATCATAAAATGTGAAAGTCGGGGTTATTGTTTTTCCTGGCAGTAATTGTGATCGTGACATGTATCACGTATTGACTGATGTTTTTAATTTGAATGCTGAATTTTTTTGGCATGAGAAAAATTTGCCGCAAGATATTGACGCAGTTGTTCTTCCAGGAGGTTTCTCATATGGGGATAGATTACGTGCCGGAGTTATAGCTGCACATAGTCCAATAATTTCTGATGTAAAAAAATTGGCTGAAAAAGGAATTCCAATTTTAGGTGTATGTAATGGTTTTCAAATTCTTGTAGAATCTGGATTGCTCCCTGGGGTTTTGTTGAAAAATGAATCTTTGAATTTTATGTGTGAATGGACAAATTTAATTGTAAATAACAACACAACTCCTTTTACAAATAAATTAGAAATTAATCAAAAAATTCCGATTCCTATTGCAAATGGGGAGGGCAGATATTTTGTTGATGATGAATCTCTAACACAACTAAAAAAGAATAACCAAATTGTTTTCTCATATGAAAATAAAGTTAATGGTTCTATTTCTCAAATTGCAGGTGTTTGTAATTCTGATGGAAATGTGGTGGGTATGATGCCTCATCCAGAACGTGCTGCTGAAAAAGAAATTAACCAAATTGATCATAAACCTTCTTCACTAATTTTTGAATCCTTAATTGAAACTGTGGGTATGAAAAATTGAGTTTTCAAGAACATGAAAAAAAGCATATTGAAGAAAATGTAAAACGAAAACTAACTGACACTGAATTACAAATACTTGCTGCAGAGTGGTCTGAACATTGTTCTTACAAATCATCAAAAAAACATTTGAGAATGTTACCCACTACTGGGCCAAATGTAATTGTTGAGAAAGGATATGATTCTGGCGTTTTAGATGTAGGTGACGGTTATGTTGTCACTGTGCATATTGAGAGTCACAATCATCCGTCAGCTGTAGAGCCATTCGGTGGTGCTGCAACCGGTGTTGGAGGTGTTATTCGTGATATATTATCTGCAGGAACAAGACCGATTGCTTTGTTTGATGGATTAAGATTTGGTAATATTGAAACTGATCTACATGCACGATGGTTATTCAAAAATGCGGTTTCAGGAATTGCGGATTATGGAAATTGTCTTGGTATTCCCACTATTGGCGGTGAAGTTGAATTTGATGAATGTTATAAAAATTATGCATTAGTTGACGTTGCTGCAGTTGGATTTGGTAAAAAATCAAAATTAATTAAAAATCATGCAAATGTGGATGATCTAGTTTTATTGATTGGCGGTTCTACTGGTCGTGATGGTGTGGGTGGTTCACAATTTGCATCTGATGCATTAGAAGAAGAAAATCGTTCAGCTGTACAAATACCTGATCCATTCATTGAAAAATTAATCATTGAAGCGATTTTAGAATGTCGTGATGAAAACTGTATCAACGCAATGAAGGATTTAGGAGGTGGAGGTCTTTCTTGTGCTATATCTGAAACCGCAGAAAGTTTAGGAATTGGTATTGAACTTGATGTTAAAAATGTTCATTTACGTGAATCTGATTTATCTCCTGATGAAATAATGATCTCAGAATCCCAAGAAAGAATGCTTGTAATATCTGATCCAATCAATCTTTCAAAAATTAAACAAATTTGTGATAAATTTAGAATTCAATGTTCTGTAATTGGTAAAGTCAAAGAAGATAAAATGATGCATGTGAAAAATGGTGATGAGACTTTGGCATTACTTCCTGCAGATTTTGTTGCACGTGGTCCTTTAATAGATAGGGAAAAATCAAAACCCGAATATCTCTCAAAACTTCCTTCTTCTCCCTCCTCTGAAAATGAAATGCCATTATCTGATATTTTATTAAAATTACTTTCATCTCCAAACATTGCAAGTAAACATTGGGTTTTCCGTCAATATGATCATGAAGTTGGAATTCGGACTGTAATTAAACCTGGATTTGATGGTTCTGTTTTACGTTTAGACAATGGAAAATTTCTATCTGTAAAAATTGATGGTAATCCAAAACATTGCTATATTGATCCAAGGCAAGGTGCAATTGGATGCTTTGAGGAGGCATGTAGAAATGTTGTCTGTACTGGTGCGACTCCAATTGGTATGGTGGATCATCTACAATTTGGCAATCCTGAAGATCCTGAAATATTTTGGACATTTATGGAATCTATTGAAGGCATAACTGATTTTGCAAAATTTCTTGATATTCCATGTGTAGGTGGTAAAGTTAGCTTCTATAATGAAACCTCTGATGGGCCAATCAAACCAACTCCATTAATCGGAGTACTTGGAATAATTGAAAAATCTCCATTACTTCCAACCCCTCCTTCAAATAATGATATTATCTTATTGATAGGTGAAACAAAAGATGAACTTGGCGGTTCTGAATACTATGAATATATTCATAATTTTATTGGAGGAGTTGCTCCAAAAGTTGATTTTTCAGAATCAAAAAAGAATATGAAATCTGTGTTATCATTAATCTCAAAAAATCTTGTTAAATCCGTTCATGATTGTTCTAAGGGTGGTCTTGCTATTGGAATTTCTGAATTATGCATTTTTGGTAAAATTGGATGTAACATTGATTTGCCATCATCTCTTTCATCAGAAAAAATGTTATTTTCGGAAAGTCATTCACGCTACATTTTAGTTGTAAATAAAAATAATTTGGATGATATCAAATCTATTTTGTCTGATGATAACTGTTCATTCTCTGAGATTGGAATCTTTTCTGGCGATCAGATTGTCTTTGAATCTGCTTCTGACCCAATTTTGAAACTAAGAGTTGATAAAGCAGAAAATAATTATCTAAATTCATTGGGGAAAATAATTCAAAATGGTTAAAGAAAACTGTGGTGTAGTTGGAATTTACAGTGAAGGTGACGTAAATGTAATTCCTATGGTAATTGACGCATTACGTGCATTACAACATAGGGGTCAAGAGGCTTGGGGATTAGCAATACCAAACAAGGCTCCATTAAAACGACTTGGGCTTGTTTCAGGTTCATCTGGAGAATTTAAAAAAATTACCGAAGAATATGCATCACATTCTGCTATTGGACATGTTAGATATTCTACTGTTGGAAAAAGTGATCTTGAGAGTGCACAGCCACTAAAAGTAAAGGATCTTTGTATAGCGCATAATGGAACAATTTCAAATGTTGAGGAACTTTCTAATCTTGTTGGCGGCTGTACTTTTACGCCCCAAAATGCTAGTGATACACTTGTTGCAGCACAAAGATTAGTTTCATTGATAACTGAAAATGGAAAGCTTGGAAATGCATTATCTATTTTAAAAAATGAAATGGTCGGTTCATTCTGTTTCACTTTTCTTTCTGATGATGATGCTGTATTTGCTGCAAGAGATCCCAAAGGATTCCGTCCTATGGTTTTAGGTCATAAAGAAAATGGTAATGTACACATTGTGACTTCTGAATCTTCAGCTATTTCTGCAATTGGGGCAAAACTGGTTCGTGATGTTGTACCTGGAGAATTAATTAAAATTAGTAAAGAAGGCGGTTTTGAAACTGAAATGTTTTCTGATGATACGAATCGTGCACATTGTTCATTTGAATTTACATATTTTGCTCAACCATCTAGTAAGATGGAGGGAACAAACATCTATCTTGCAAGAAAAAGAATTGGGCAATTTCTTGCAAAAAAATATCCAATCCATGATGCAGATGTGGTAATTCCTGTGCCTGATTCTGCAAGACCTGCTGCACTTGGTTTTGCACAGGAGCTTGGAATACAATTTGATGAAGGTTTGTTAAAGGATCGCTACAGCAAGAAAGGTCCGTTAAGAAGTTTCATTGAACCTCATCAAAGCGATAGAGTTGAAATTAATCGATGGATTATTCCAATTCGTGAAGTTATTGAAGATAAACATATTATTGTAATTGACGATAGTTTGGTCCGAGGTACTAGTTCTAAAGCAATCATCAAAGCATTACGTCGTTCAGGAGCTAAAAAAATTAGCATGATGGTTACATATCCTCCAATTAAGTTCCCATGTTATGCTGGAATTGATTTTCCATCACAAGAAGAACTTGCAACGTATGACGGTGGTAAAGATCTTACAGAAAAAGAAATGATTGAAAAAGTTCGTAATGATATTGGTGCAGACTTTTTAGGATACAATGATGCAGAAAATCTTGCAAATGCTGTGGGTATTCCAAAAGATTCTATGTGTTTCACATGCGCAACGGGTGATTACACTCCGTTAGGAATAACCCCAAATTTTAATAAGATGCAACAGATGAAAAGTGTCTGATGGAAACTGCATACGTTTTAGTTCAATGTAAAATGGCGCATGAAATGGAAGTGCTAAAGGCGTTATTAGAAATTGATTTGGTAAAAGAAGCAAAAGGTACGTTTGGATATTATGATATATTTACAAAAATTCAAGGTGAGAATTCTTCTGAAATTGAAGATATAATCACAAAAAAAATACGTAATATTGAAAATGTAACTGCGACCACTACATTATCTATAATTCCGGAGCAGGATTTTGAAAAATGAGTAAAGAAACACGTTCTATTGATAAGAAAGGATTTTCAAATAAATTCTTTGAAGAGTTAGACAAAGAACACGACAACGCAAAGGATTTTGCAAAACGACAAAATGAATTAAAAGAAAAAAAGAAACAACAAAGCTGATTTTTGTTCTTTTATACTAATTTTACAAGTAGGTTACAACCAGATTGAGAGTGATTCTCATCCTTCCTGCAAGTTAGGCTGAATCACTCTCATCTCGGGGTCTTAAATAGTAATTTTGTAATGATATGCCATGAAATTAAGATGTACTTCTTGTGCAAAATTTTGCTGTGATGGAAAAAAGTGTAGTTGTACCTGTCACAAAAAATCATTCAACCGCACAAACCCATATCTTTCAAACGTGATGGACGTACTAGCAAAAGAAAAAATCAAGAATGTACAAAATATTGATCTAAGTTGGCAATCTAGCATACTTGGGTCTATGATGAGACTTGAATAAGAAAAATCTATTATTCTAGTTTTCTATTGTTTTTTAATGGTGAATAAAATTCCTATAATTGGTGGAGTTACAGCTGCTACTGCAGGCGTCGTATTTGTTATATTTTTCACGCCTAATGGTCTAACACAAGACGAATATTCATTGTCTGTTGATCCAACAAAAGAAAAACAAACCTTGTTTATTATGGCGCGAGTTTCTTTAGAAAATACTGGAACAAAACCGCTAACAAATGTCGAACTTAATTTTGGAGATGGTGATAAAATATTTCTTGGAACATTAAAACCTGGACAATACGAAATCATTTCTCCACCTCAAGGAAATTCATTACAATTTGTTATTGTAACTTCCAACGAAGGTGTTTATGTGAGTAAAGTTTATCGTGAACCAATTGCAATGCCTGGAATGATGGGGTCTTAGATGTTATTATGAAATTTCTTAATTCTGGTAAAGTAAAAGACGTTTATGACATGGGTGATGACACTTTATTATTTAATTTTAGTAACCGTGTATCTGCATATGATGTTAAATTTAATGATGAAATTCCTAAAAAAGGAAAAGTATTATGTAAATTTGCAAAATTTTGGTTTGAACAACTAGATGTTGACAATCATTTTGTAAAATCACATTCCGATACTGAAATAATTGTCAAAAAAATGGAAATGTTGCCAATAGAATGTGTTGTACGTGGTTATTTCTATGGAAGTTTAGTCAATAGATGGAAGTCTGGGGAGATTACTTTGCCTGATAACACTGAAACAACTCTTGCTTCAAAACTTCCTTCTCCATTATTTGATCCTACGACAAAGTCTGAACACGATATTCCTATAACAAAGGATGATGCAATAAAACAAAATCTTGTAACATTAGAAGACTATGAGTGGTTATCTGAAAAAACTATTCAAATTTACAATAAAATGTCATTAATTGCTGATGCAGCTGGTTTCATTTTGGCAGATCTAAAGTTAGAATTTGGAAGATTGAATGGTAAAATTACACTTGGTGACTCTATAGGTCCTGATGAGTATCGTTTATGGCCAAAATCTTCTTACAGTCCTGGAAAAATCCAGGAAGCATTTGATAAACAACTCCTTCGTGACTGGTTAACTGAACACGGGTATCAAAAACAATTTGAAAATTCAAGAGCGATGGGACAAGAACCTGTTGCTCCTGCAATCCCTAGTGAAATTATTCAAAAAATGACTGATAGGTATACTGCAGCATACGAGTGCACTACTGGTCACTCTCTTTAACTCGATTTCTAAATACTATATTTTCCCTACATCCCACCTATTTTGGCTGCATTGCCCTAATTTTGTGGATTTTTTCCCAAAAACCCTGATTTTTGAACCTCTACTGATTTTTTTGTAACTGTATCAATGCTATTGATACCACTACGAAGATTATAGTATATGTTACAATAATAATGATAATACTACTATAATTATACTGTCTGCTACTAGATTTTTAATTGCATAAAAAAAATAACGGATTTGGACAAAAAATACTGATACCGATAACTTTTAGCTAAGATCTATAGAAAATACTACATGTCAACAATACTCGAAAAACCAATATCGGTGAATCGTACTCTTGCAACAAGTCTGGAACATGCAAAAGCTATCGAGGACCCCGCACGAGCAAAAATTCTGCAAATGCTATATCGAAAACATCTAAACGCAGAACAAATCACAAATCAATTAAAAAAGAATGGATTCAAAAAGGCTCTTACGACAACTAGACATCATCTAGAAATCTTGAAAAGTGCTGAATTAATTGAAGTGGTAAAAATTGAAGAAAAGCGTGGTGCCATGATAAAATATTACGGTACATCGACCAAGTTACTCGACTATGAGACCCCAAAAGACTTTGAGAAAAAATACTCGACAGTCATAAAGTCAACGTCAAAGCATATTGAACAACTTCTGGACGGACTTTCAAAAAAGACTGGTAAGGCTAAATCATCTCAAAGTAAGCAGGAATATAGTCAATATTTGATGATGGAGATTGTAAATCGTGCGGTTACAACAGTCTTTGAAAAAAGACACTGATTACAACACCTCTATAATCATCTTGCCCTTGGTTTGCGGGTTTTGAAGGAGACTGACCAAGTCTCTAGGTATGTCACTGGATGCCTTGTCGCAATTGATAGCGATAGTACGGGAGCATGTAAATGCACTTTTACGAAGTACTATGTCGCTTACGTGCTTTAGCGTTAGCTTTTTGGAACCTTGACCTTGAATTCTGAAGGTAAATTTTTCTACTTTAAGCGTGAATGTGATTTTTGATTTAGGATTTTGAATTTTTTCTTTCATTTTTTCAGGTAAATCTATGCATGATATGCCTGAATTTACGCCTACAATACAATCTCCTTGAGGTGTAAGGTTGCTTTCTTTGGTAATTTCCAACGTTTTTTCGTGTAGTGATAAAACTTGCTCATGCCCTGTGAATGGTATC
>JABGTD010000064.1 GCA_018647405.1 Nitrososphaerota archaeon
ATTAATTGAAAAAGATACTGAAAAATTTTTAGTATATTCTACTTATGCAAAATCATACATTTCAAAAATTTCAACCACCTATGGAGATTATTTAGATTCTTGTGTATATCTTAACAAGTTTATTCTATCAAGTTACCCAAAGATTATTCTGTATAAACAAGGTCAACCGTATGACTTACGAAAAGAACAGGTTGAATCGGGTTACAAAGGTGCTCTAAAAATGACAATGGTGGAAGAAATAGTTCACTCCACACAGGATAATTTACAAGAAGATAACAAAAATGCCGCAATAAATGTAAATTCCATAAATGAAGAATTAGCTAAAATAATTATCAATCTAGAAGAAGATGCTACAAAAAATCTTTATGACTATTTACAATTACAAACTGTCCCAGACAACTTCCCAATTGCAAAACGTGCAAATTTGTTTTTCATGTTAAATCCAGATAATTTTGTAGTAAATGAACTAGGACCAGATGTTATGACTTATTCACATGTAGAGATAGATCCTAAAATTTCAGAAATTGTTCCGGAATTATCGGAGATTTATCAAAGATGGCTATTGCCAATTCAAACACATCATGCCGCATTTTCTACTATGGAAGGTATAGCAGAATTTGCAGTACAGAATATTTTACAGAATGATGACGATTTCCAGAATTATCTAACTACTTTCATGGGTACTGATTTTTCATCATACAAAGTCAGAAAGAATATGGGAAAAGAATTAACAGAAAAAGTATTTAATAAATTTGGAAAAGATGCTTTCAGATTTTTGATTGAGAAACCACCTAGTACAAGAGAATTAAAGGAACCAGATCTTTATCTAAAAAGGGATTTATCTACCGGCTCAAAACATATGTAATGAATGAGAGAGAAGTCTCACTTGTTTCAGAATGGAGTTCATTCGTTAGTAGTGAAAATTATAATTTAATTGAAAAATGTCTAAAACTAGCACAAATTCTTGAATATCCAGAATTAGGTGTATCAAAGGAAATAGAGGAGATTAAAGAATTAGGTGTAAAATTCAGAAATAGAGTTGCAGAATCAAAAAATCCCACATATGTAATTTCACTATTAAATGAATTTCTATTTGATGTTGAAGAATTTGAAGGCGATTTAGATGATTACTATAATCCAAAAAATAATTTTCTTAATTATGTTTTAGAAAAAAGATCAGGAATTCCAATTACAATATGCATTTTATACAAAGAGATTGCAAAATTTGCAGATTTAGATCTAAAGATAGTTGGATTTCCAAGTCACGTTATTGTAAAATATGGAGAGGAGATGATTTTAGACCCATTTAACAGAGGTAGATTGTTGAAATTAGAAGATTTGCAAGAGATTTTGTATCAAAATTATGGCGATTCTGTAGAATTTCAAGCAGAGTATCTAAATCAAATTTCTGATGAAAAAATAATAGTAAGAATGTTAAGAAATTTAAAAAATTCATACACAGATTCGTTTGCATATGAAATGGCAAATATGTGTAATAGAATGATTTTAGAAATTTTACCAGAATCACCAGATGAGATCAGAGACATGGGAATTTTAGAAGAGAAATTAAAAAATTATAATGACTCAATAAAATTTCTTAACAAATATTTGGAAATGGAACCAAATGCAGAAGATGTCGATTTTATTTTAGAATTAATTAGAGAAATTAGAGAAAAGATTAATCAATAATTGATGAAACATCGTGACCTTTTTTGATCATTTTAACTTCATGTCTTGCAAGTTCATTTCTAAAAGCATTTTTTATGACATCAATCTCATTTCGTAAAGTCGCAATCTCATCTTCTAGTTTTTCGATTCTATCATAAACTGTTCCTTCTGCTTCAGAACTCATATTTTCATATTAGAAAAATTCTTTAAAAAGGTATGGTTGTGCTCAGCCTAGCTATAAATCAAATTCTTGATTACATGCAGGACATTTAGCTCGTTCTTCACCGACATGTCCTATAATGAAAATTCGACCAATTGTTTGACATAGAGGACACATTCCGGTAGTGACATTTTTTGGACCTGTTTTTACTATTTTTTGACTTTTACGACGTCCCATTTTGTTTCTAACTTACATCAAGATTAAGTCAATATTAAAGCTGGCGCGGGGAGAGGGATTTGAACCCACGAGTTCTTGCGAACATGAAATTAGCAATCTCACGCCATACCGGGCTAGGCGACCCCCGCTCAAACTGATTGAATGGCGTTGGTTAATTAGTATAACTTGAGAATAAGTGAGATGTAAATTTTGAAGATAAATTATTCATCCTCGAATCTGGCATAATTTTTCGTAATATCTTGTAAAGGAGTTCTTTTTCCACCTACAATTTTGAGATCAACCTGAATTTTTTTATTTTCAATAGTGATTATGTTATAGCTATTTTCAAAGAATCCTCTCACACGTTTAGAGGACGTTGTACCAGCATTTGCGATAAGCAAATTACTAAAATCCCACATCCAAGGTCTATGTTTATGACCACATAAAACAAGATTCACTTTAGAATCTAAAGTTGCACGTAAAACATCACCTGCATCAACAATTGTAAGTTTATCAGAACCAGTATCAGGAATACCTATCAAATGATGATGCATAGCAAGAATAGTAACCTTATTTTCATATTTTTTCATTGTTCTTTCAAGCCAAAGTGTTTGTCTATATCCAACTTCACCATCATCACGATCGGGTCTTGCAGTTCCTATTGTAACTACTACTACCTCATTACCTAATTCATTAATTGCTTGAAATGGAAAATATTTTTTAAAATGTAGATATCCAGTATTTCTATAATCATGATTTCCAGGCATTGCAATAATTTTTTTTACATTTAATTTTAAAATTAGTTCTTTACAGCCTTCATATTCGTCTTTAAGACCTTCGTTTGTTAAATCACCAGTAATTATTACTGCATCTGGAGATAACTCATTAACTTCACTAATTACTTGGTTGAATACATCATCACGAAATTGTGATCCAAAATGAACATCAGACAATTGAACTATCTTCATAAAATATCGTGTAGATTATTTCATTTAAGAATTTTCAATGTAATGAATATACTTATTATTTATTTGAAAGCTTATTGGCCAGTCCAGTTTTAATTATTTCTAATGCTTCATGGGTTTTTTCAGGCTTTGGTAGTTGAATCATAAAAATTTTTTCAGGATGATTAACAGAAGCGATAGCAAGCATGGTATTTTTGGCAAGTGATTCAAAGAATTCAAGATTTTTACTTGCATCTACCAAGATTTTTTCATTTATTTCACCATGTGAAAATGTGAGGAGCATTTCAACAAACACGTGACCCAATCCATCTTGTAAAATGTTTAGATTAGTATCTACAGATAATGGCTTTCCTGCGACCTTATTCAGCATATCATCAAACTTACGCCCTTCAAATCCAATACATGGAACCATCTTACCCTCGAAATCTTCAACAGACAAATCTTTATGAGAATTTTTTAAAAATTCATCTAACTCTTTATTTGACAATTTATTTCCTCGTCAATTTTGGTATCACAAAATCACCAGCTTTTACTAAGAAAGGTGTGATAAATGCGGTGATTATTGCAATTATTCCTATCAATGGGAACAAAAATGCACTAACAACTCCAGCATCAACTCCAACCTTGACTATCACGATTGAGAATTCACCCCTTGGCGCTGCAAGTGTAAAGGCAGAACGGAGTGATTTTGGTTTTGGTTGTTTAAGCATAATATTTCCGAGCAGATTTCCTCCAAGCTTCATACCAAGCGCGACTGCAATTAGTGCAATTGCAATGAAAATGTAGTTTTCTAATTGACTTACATCCATTAGAGCCCCAACAGAAACAAAGAAGATTGCAACAAACATGTCCTTTATCGGACTGGATAAAATTTTTGAAACTTCAGCAGATTTTGATTCAGCTACTAATACACCAGCAAGAAATGCACCAATTGCAACAGATAATCCTACAATATTTGCTAATAATGCATACCCAAAACACACACCTAAAACACTAAGTAACAAAATCTCTCGATTTTCTGCACTTGCAACTTTGTCTATTAATTTTGGAACTGTACGTATTCCAATAGTAAAAGTTCCAACTATCAGAATAGTGGCAACTACCACAACAGCAACTGCACCTTCAATTGAGACAGTTCCTGCTAATGCAATTGATTCTAACGATGCAATTAAAATTACAGCAATAACATCTTCGACAATCAATATACCTAAAACCAAAATGGAGGATTCTTTTTTGATCTTCCCTGTTTCTTCTAAAACCTTTACAATTATCGCAGTACTGCTAATAGATAATGCAGCAGATATGAATAATGAATCCATAAATCCTAATCCAAGTAGTGTAGATGCATAAAATACTACAATTAAAGTGAGAAATAGACCAAGAGATCCTACCAAAATTGCAACTTTTCCAATAGAACGTATTTTTGCAAATGGAAATTCTATACCAATTACAAATAAGAGTAAGATAACACCAATCTCAGCAAAAACATTGAGTGCAGCAATATCTGAAAGTATTCCTACTGAACCACCATGGTCACCACCACCACCTTCAGGAAGAAAAGATGTCCAGAGAGGAGATAACGGACCAATCAACATTCCTGCAAACAGGTACCCAATGATGAGTGGTTGTCGTATCTTAAAGAATGCAAGGGTGACAATTCCTGCAAGAATCATTATCACTGCCAAATCAGTTACAAAGGTATCATGTGGCATCTGTAAAGGATTGATTTTATCAACCAGATTCCAAATTCCGTCTTCAATTGAGCTTTCACCATTTCCAGTACCTAACTGAAGGAAAATATTTTGCATCTATCTATGGTGTATTGGTGAATTTAAAACGATTTTCAGGATATGGCTTTATTTTGGATAAAATTTCAGATGAAATATCTGGGATGATGATCAGAGTGTCTGATTAGTGAAGAAATAAGCTCTGGGGTATCTGACCAGAAATGGTTATTTCAATAGAACCTCCGGTATATATCGTACCGTACCATACGGTATACATGATACAATGCGAATACTGCAACAGAGGTTTTGTTGAAAGCCAAACCGGATTAGCTGAGAAAACATTTCATCAGTTATTACACGACCCAGAGATTATCAACAAATAATCTTCTCGTTTTTCTTTTTTCATACCGCACTTTTTAAACCAGCAATGTGAATTTAGATTGGTATGGCTGAAAGGAAGAATACAAAAAAACAATCTGCCAAAACAAATAGAGACCCAAGTCCAGCAAAATTATTCAATAAAGTAAATACAGTTTCAGAATCAACAAAAGTGTTATCTAAAGAGATTAAAGAAATGGCTAAGATCTTCAAAGATAATCAAAGAGTTTTGGTTTCAATGAGCAGCATGATGGAATCATTAAGTGTGGCAATGTCTCAGATGCAAAAACAAGCAAAACAAATGGACATAATTGAAGAAGATACACAAAGATTGTTTGCAGGATTTAATCAGGTAAAAGTACATGAAAAATTTATTGCAAAATTAAACAAGCAAACAGAAGAAATTGATAAAAAAATTATCAGAATAAATGAAAATCAAAAAGCAATTCCAAAAACTAATGAAATTATGAAATCAATTTCAGAAAGTAAGGAATCCATACAAAATAATTCAAAAATGATTATGAAAATTGCAAATAGAGTTGATGAAGTAAAAGAAAAAATTGATGAAGTTCCAACAAAACCTGAAGGAAACATTACATCACAAATTGAGGAATTACGAGAGAGTATAAAATCAATTACTAACAGAACAGGGGATATTGGAAAAGATATGTCTAATTTGAAAAATGAGATTGGAGGATTAGTTTCAAGTCCAAAAATTTCATCATTAATTGGAGATGGAATGAAGACATTCAAATCCGAAATGGAGGAAAAAATATCAAATATTTCAAATATGATTGACCGTTCAGACCAGATTGCTTCAGAATTCCATCAAAAAACAGACAAAGTTATGCATGAATTACGAGGCGTGAAAGGAGTCACAAACAAGGCTTCAGATGATAATTCTAAAGAGGTTATGGCAATTTTGAAACTTAATGAATATCAATCAAGTATTAGAATGCAAGCAGAATCAAAGTACGGAGATATCAAAGATATTGAAAAAATGGCTGCTCAAACAACTGAATTAATTAATTTATTTGACAAACTCTCAATTGAGACAGAAGATAAAATTCCATTACCACATGAAGTAAGACAATGGGCTGTAGGGAAAATTTTTGATTGTGCAGATAAGTGGGAATTACGATTTTCAGAAGTGCTGAATGTAATGGCAGAAAATCTGGGAAAAGAATTACTAAAAGAAGCAATAAGAATTCCACAAGTTAGAGATATTTTTGGAATTCGAGCAGTTGATGAAATTAGAAATGAACTAGGTATTTCTTAGACATCTTGTGAAACATCATATTCTTGCATTTTCTGTTTCTTTTTATTGAGCACAGCGAATATTCCCAAAATTGCTGCAATCCAGATAGAACTGAATATTATATTTGAAAAACTGACATACATGTAAGGTATAGCATCAGCAATATTTTCTTGTAAAAGTTCAGCACGACTGTTGATATCCAACATTCCAGTATGATATGCAGCACTATCAGTAGGTACTGCAGTAATTTTTTCTGCACTAATTAGCATTGTATCAAGATCAGATTGAATTCTTACAAAATTAGTAGAATCAGTTGGGAAGATCCATACAGGATTTCCTGTAGCAGGTAGATTTGCTTTGATAGAATTAATATCAGTAATTATTGATTGTGGATCAGATGTTGCTACAATTCTATCTAAGAAACCAACAGATTGATCAAGCGGATATACATCATTGGCATAACCAGTGAATGCCATGTAACCACCAATTACGATTATTGCGAATATTCCGCCGATTGCAAGTTTATAGAAACGATTAGCCATTTTTTCTTCCTTTGTTAATTGATGCTTTGTGGATTGTGGTCTTTTATATCTTGTATGAGAGAAGCTTAGCCACGAGATGTAAAAGAATCCAACTGCCTGTAAAGCAATTATAGGCACAAAGATAGGATTATTGGAAAATATTGCTATGAATATTCCAAGTATACCATATACAGCAAAGAACATTTCCAATAAAGTGGTCTTTGTAAATGGTAAATTGTATGCTTTATCTCTCCAATCATCATCGTTTGTGACAATTCCATATTTTGGAGTTCTAAGAAATTCATTCTTTTTTCCGAATACACCATCAAATACCGCTACAGTGTTGTTAACAGACATTCCAATTGAATAAACGAGAAGGTATGGAAGCACTTTTGCTTTTGCTTTCCAATCATTTTTGTACATTTTATGAATTACAAGAAGATATGCGCCAGGTCCCATAGCAAGATATGTTGCCAAAGTTAATGCAGGTAGAAAACTAACAATGTAAAGATTAACTTCAGATGCAAGAAGTATTGGAAGTGTGATAAATTGTATTAACATTAATGGAAAAACAATATGTCTAGTAAGTTGGATAAAAGCTTGAAGTTTAGTATCAAATGCTATTTTTCTTTTAAGTAGAATATCTCCAAGTAATTTGACAGCACATTGTATTGAACCCTTAGCCCAACGAAATTGTTGTCTTTTTGCACCATTCATTTGAACTGGAAGTTCAGCATCAACTACTATATCAGGCAAGAACAAACATTTCCAGCCTTTCATTTGTGCTCTATAACTAAGATCTAGATCCTCCACTAGAGTTGCAGTATGCCAACCACCTGCATCATCAATGCATTCTTTTCTCCAAATTCCTGCAGTTCCATTAAAATTCATAAAAAGATTAGAATTACTTTTTGCCTTTTGTTCTACCAAGAAATGGAAATCTAAATTTAATGCTTGAGCTTGTGTAAGAGCAGAATAATTTTCATTGATATGACCCCACCTACATTGAACAAGACCAATGTTTGAACTTGTAAAGTGAGATAATGCTTTTTTGAGATACCATACTGGAGGGATGAAATCTGCATCAAAAATTGCAACAAATTCACTTTTAGTAGATTTCATTGCATGCTTTAAAGCACCAGCCTTGTATCCAGTTCGTGTTCCTCTACGAACGTGTTCAATATCAAAACCAAGAAGCTGATATTGTTTCACAGTATTTGACATTGTTTCAACGGTGTCATCATCAGAATCATCAAGTATCATAATTTTCATTTTTTCTTTAGGATAATCTTGCTGACAAATAGCATCAACTAGTCTTGTTGCAACGTATTTTTCATTGTAAATTGGTAATTGAATGGTAATTGTTGGCTCACCTACTTCAGTGATAGAATTAGTCTCCTTTCGGCGACTTGATAAAAATGCAAGATAATAGAAATTACAAGTATATCCAATAATTAGAATTGCACAAAATATGAAGATTTGAAATACAAATTGAGTGAATGGGTTGCCTTCCAATGTTACCACTTTGGAACTTGTATCGGTGCTATATATCTGAAATTAAAAAAATTACTTTTGTTCAAAGATTTTGATAGCTTTTGGAGGACAAACACCCTCACATGCAAGACAGAAAATACAATCAGGCTCTTTTGACATTAACGGTTTTTTATCAGATGCAGGATTTCCAGGAAATTCTGCAAATTCATAAACGGCTACAGGACATGCGTCGATGCATGCACCATCTGCAACACAGATATCGAAATCAACTGAAACAAATTCACCCCATACGCCCATAATTCCATTTTCAGTACCAACTCGACCCCAAGTTTTAATCTCATGGCCAGTTTCAGCTTCAAATGATGGAGATTGTTTCATTTTTGATTTGTATTCAATATCAATTGGTCCAGGCTTTGCACCATCTGGTATTTCCATATTTGCTTCATCAATTTCTTCAATTTCTTCGTCGTCGGATGCAACTTTTGGTTTTGGTTTTGCATTAAGGACAATCATTGCCAAAGGTGTTAATTCTTCTAGTCTTTTGATTGATTCTTTTTCAGAAATTTTTTCAATCTTCATTAATGCCGCACGGAATTTTTCTTCAAGTATTGTATTACGTAAAATAGTATCAGTAACCATCTTTGCAAAATGATCAGCCTTTTTTCTATAATCTTTCAACCAATGTGGATCACCAAATTTGTCAATTGGCCAAATTTGATAAATTATATCAACAACATCACCAGTTACAATTTCTACGGTAACATTCAAGTCAACTTTTTCATAATCTTTAGCAAATTGGTCAGACATATTTTCTTCAGACCAATGATATGTGGCAAATATTCTGTCAGCATATATTTCCATTTCAAATGCTTTTTTCAAACCATCATGAATAGATTTGATTTCGAGAGGATCATCTAATTTGAAAGGTAAACGATACAAACCCAGTTTGAATCCATGCAATGGATATACGCCTCTTTTTACAGTTGGAGACTCCATTGTGTAAACTCGATCTTTGAGTAAGAGTGACATTTACTTTAATACGCTTTCAATTAGTTAAAAACCTTCTCGAGATAATTGTGAAAAAAATTGTCAATAATGTGAGAATTATTCATGAATGAAGTACTATCATTTTTAAATGTGGTAAAGTTGGAGAGACTGCTTGAAACTGAACAAAGTCGCAATCGTAAGTAAATTTGGATCAAAAATTTCCGAAGATGCTGCAGAAATGATTTCAAAAAAATTAATTGCAAAAAAGATCAAAGTCTACACAATTGCACCAGTTGACGTTACAGGAGCTGAAAAAGTTGAATCACTTGAAGAATTATCCAAAATAAAATTAGATTTGGCTGTAACATTAGGAGGTGATGGAACAACACTTAGAGCATTTAGAAATCTTCGAAATGAAACACCAATTTTGACGATAAATGTTGGAGGGAATAGAGGAATTCTTTCAGAAATAACATTAGATGATTTTGATGCCGCAGTTACTGCAATGATAAAAGATCAAATCTGGTTGGATAAACGAACAAGAGTAGTAGCATTATGTAACGGAGAAGAATTTGCACCTGCGTTAAATGAAATTTATGTTAATCGTAAAAATTTAACAAAAACTGCAGAATTTGAGATTAAATTTCAAAATGATACTGTAAAACAGAAAATGGATGGAGTGATAATTTCAACACCGAGTGGGTCAACAGGTCATTCATTTTCAATTGGCGGTCCATTACTTCATGAAAGTTTAGATGTATTGATTATAACACCAGTTGCACCAGTACATAGATTGCCGTCAATTGTTGTTCCTGATGAAAAAATTGAGATAAATTGTTCACATGATTGTAATATAGTAATGGATGCTCAAATGATAAAATCATCAGAAGTCGACCAAAAAATTACCATTAAAAAATTTAAAAATCAAGCAGTTTTTGTTCGATTAAAGAAAAAAGGTCTAAGACAAATGAATAAACTTGGTTTTTAGAGTTTTAGATGCTACAGCATTTTATGCAGGAATACCATTTGCATCTAATGATTCTTTTATGACAACTAGCATGGTGTATGAAGAAATAGAACATATCAAAACAAAACAAGGCGCACTTGAAATGTTACAACAAACAAATCGACTTCAGATTAGAGATCCAACTGAAAAAAGTATCATTAGTGTAACAGATGCTTCAATTAAAACAGGAGATAATTCAACAATCTCCAAACAAGACATATCAATTGTTGCATTAGCGTTAGAAAATAATATCGAATTAATCACAGATGATTTTGCAGTTACAAATGTTGCGAAACAACTTAAAATTAAAACGTCTTCACTCATGACTAAAGGAATCAGTATAGTTGGGAAATGGATTAGTTATTGTTCAATATGTGGAAAAGAATTTTCAAAACAAAAAGAATGTTCCATATGTGGAAGTAAATTAAATAGAAAACTAATTAAAAAATCAATTTAGGATTCATGCAAAGTTTTTTGGCCAGATTTTTTATGAATTTTATTCTTATTTTGTAGCATTTTTTTAATTTTTTTGGCTTTCGCTTCTCCTAATCCAGGAGTTTTTGCAAGTTCAGTTATAGGTGCACATAATACATCAAGTGGAGTTCCAAATTTTTCTAGCAAACGGATTGCAGATTTTTCTGCCACTCCAGGAAGACTACACAAAACAGAAAGTTGTTGTTTTTCAATATTATTAGATTTTTTAATTTTTTTAAGAAATGGTCCTTTTGTTAATTCTTTTCTTGATGAAAGAGACACCAAAAGTTTAGCAGTATGGGTTGCACTTGATGTAGGGATTATGGGAATCTTAAAGTCCAATGCCACAGTAGATAATGCACCATAAAATATTAGAGGATTATCAGTTAATTCTTCAATTTCATCTACATTTCCTTCTACCAGTAAAATCGGATGTTGATAATGTTCAGTTAGCCTACTACATTGATCAAATAAACGACCGTCAAATATTGAAGAAAGTAAATCACGGATAGTTTTTCTTTCAACTATAGTTTCAGGTGCAACAATATAATCTCCTATTGGAAGTGTTTTGATTTCAGTCTTTACACCAATAGAACATAACAGTTTGGGGATTCCACTCTTCTTTTCCCTTTCATCAACTATAATTCGTAATTCTTCAATTTTCACAATTATGTAATATTACCTATGTTAAAATTTGTTAAGGTTTTAGGATGAAGGTTTGTCAGTATTAGGTGCGTTAGATACATTAGGATTTTTTAGCATCTCTTGAATTTTTTGTTCTTGTTCTTGAAGACTAGTTTTTAGTCGTTCTTCTTGTTTTCCCAATACCGTGGTTTTTGTTTTAGATAGCTCTTTTTTTTCTTCTAATTCATCTATCAAAGATTTTTTGTCAGATTTTATTAGAATTGAACCAGCATATTTGAAAACTTGATCACCATCAGCTGCTTTTTTTAATTCTTCTAAGGCTCTATCAGATTCTGCATTTTCCATCTCAACTTGTTGTTTTTGCATTAAGATTGATTGTAAATTTTGTTGTGATTGTTGCATTTTTCCTATTTGTTCTTGTAGCCAAGGTGGCATTTGTTGTCCTGCAGACATAATTTACGATTTATTATTGTTTTATTATGTCTTTACAGAGTTTATGGTATCGTAAGATGCCTGCAACAGACGTAATGTAGAATTTAGATTTGCTCGTAAATGAGGTAAATGAGTTGATTCAAGTTCAATTATAATTTCATTATCAAGAGAAATTTTTGTTTTTGTGGGATTTTCAGGATAGAACTCATTATCAGCATTAATCGAATCATAAATTGATTTATTTTCTTTGTCTGAAGAGAATTGAATTTTTGCACTAAAGTTTAACGTCATATGCAGTTCCAGCTATTTTAATTCCACATTTTTTGCAAGTCCAAATTCCGACTGCTTCACGAATTATAGAACCACCACATTCAGGACATTTTCTTTTTTGCTTCATCAAATGATGAACTTTGGTAAATGATTTTCGAATTTTAATTCCATATCTAGGTCCAAGTCCTTTTAGTGCAGTTTGTTTTTTTGCCATTCTAATTACCACTTTATTTTGATTGTTTTATAATCTCTCGTATTTTACTTCCAACTTTAACAGATAATTCAGCACATTTGATTAATTCTTCCTGAGTGAATCCATCAGAACCACCTTTTTGAAGTGCAACCACATTTCCATCAGAATTAGATGTAATTGTAATTCGTGCATCCATTATTCCCCATTCCTCAATAGTAGGATCAACTAAAATGAAACCACCGATTTTTGCCATTGTTACAGATACAGGAAGTGTTGTAATAGGAGGTTCAATGAATTCACCTTCAATTTTAACAGGTTTTTCATCTTGCATTTCATATTTAGGAATCTTGCATGAATTGATTGCAGCAGTTGATGCATAAGAACATGCATCAAACAAATTACCATCATGATCAGTTACAGCATTATCACAGAATACACCAATTACAGATTTATCTTTTTCTAAAACAAGTTGTTTCATATCTAACATTCCACTTTCTCGTATTCCCCTATCAGTGACTCTTGCCAATTCAACAACAGGTGGTTGTGGAGGACCAGTTTCAGCAGAAGGATGTGCTATTGGCAATATTTCTGCAGTACAAATTAGCATTCCTTTATCTCCAGTATCTGGAAATGGACGTTCAGGTTGAACTTTTACTCCAGCTACAACTTCAGTATCACCTAATCTTGCACGTGCAGATCCTTCAGCCTTTGGAATTACACCAATGTCTATAGTTAATTTACGTGGTTCGTCAAATTGACGACCATCAACACGTTTTCCCTCTTTAAGTAAATCAAGAATCTGATTCTTCTTTAATTGATCAATAATCAAACCGTCACTCATTGTTTTTCACCACTTGCAAAGAACTTGTCTTGTAATGCTTTTTTCTGTATTTCATAGACTTGATTACAACCTTCAATTCCAATTTCAATACACTGTTTATACTCTTCAGGAGTTAATACGCCATCTAATTGTAATAAAGTAATTTTTTTCAAATTTGGCATATAGCCAATCGGAAGATCTGCCTGACCTGCTTGATCTTCTTCATTGTTTACATCCAATATCACAGCATCTGCAGCTTTACCTGCAGCGCATCCTGCCACCAAATCACGCATAGGAATTCCAGCGTCAGCTAATGCAACAGATGCACCAGTTAATGCAGCACATCTTGTACCACCATCTGCTTGTAATACTTCCATGTAAACATCAACTGCAGTTCTAGGAAATTCCTTTAGCATAACTGCGGGTTCTAACGCTTCTTTGATGACTTTACTAATTTCAACTTCTCTTCTTGATGGTGCAGGATTTTTTCTCTCCCCTACAGAAAATGGAGCCATGTGATATCTGCAACGCAAAATTCCTGTGTCGGTATCAGACATGTGTTTTGGATGAACATCTCTAGGACCATATACACCTACGAGAATTTTATTATCACCAAATTCAATGTATGCAGAACCATTAGCATTTTTTAAAACTCCTGCTTTTATGGTAACTTTTCTGGTTTCGTTGACTTTACGTCCGTCAGAACGAATTCCGTTTTCATCTAATAATACAATATCTGTGTCTCTTCCGCCCATTTTTATTCACTTTTTGATTCCAACATTTCATTTACTTGATCAGTTAAATTTGCAACATGTGCTTGTTCTTCGATCAATTCAATTGCTTGTATCGCCTTTAATAATCCATTTGGATCTTCTGAAGATACAACAAGTAATCCATTTTGACCGATAGTAACTTGGCTATTAGTTGATGATTCAATCATCTGTATCATTGAACCACGTTTACCAATTAATCGTGGTACTTTATTTGGAGAAATTTTTACTAATTCACCTGAATCAATCTTACCTAATTCACGACCGCTAATTGTAATAAGTGGATCACGAGTCATATCAGCATTTACAATTCTTGCAGCAATTAAATCACCTTTAGCTAATTTAGCAGTCATATCATCAGAACTTGAAGAATAATCTCTACCGAAAACATCACTAGCTGGAAGCATCCCAACATAACAAGAATTAATGTCTGCAGTCCAAGATAACGAAGAATGAGATGCTATTTTTCCAATTACTAAATCATCATCTTTTGGCATGTAACCACCAGTTAGAGGAATTACTCTAACACTGCCATCATGAATATCAGATAAACCAACAATAGTTGATACGATATTATCACCAACCTGTATAGTGTTTTGTTCAGCTCTGTAAGAACCAGATGTGATTACTTCGCCAGGAATTACATGACGTTTTCTTTCACCACTCATTTTTGTACCTCAACATTAGCAGTACCCTTTGTAATTGCACCTAGTCTGTCTATCACGTTTGGTCTTGCGGCAGCGGGTATTTCAAGTATTGCTTTTAATGAGCCATTTGGTTGCCAATCTTCTTTTTTCAAACTTCCAGTTGATTTTAAAACAGTATAAGATTGTGCCACAAATTGTGCAGGGACAGATATTTCAAGAACTATATTTTCAGTTTTTAATGGAATGATAGGTCTTAATTTTTCAACAATGTCTTTAATTTGTTCATCAGCATTTTTGAAAGGATCAACTGATACACGGCCATCAATCATTGCTTGTTCAATTCGTAATGGAGGATGTGGAAGGTGTGTTTTTGGATCAACATAGGTCTTAGCGATGAAAGTGATGATTTGTTTTCGTTTGTCGGTAGTCATCTTTTTTCTTTGTTCTGTGTTAAGATTCAATTCACCTTTTTGCATCATTATTTCAGCTATTTTTGTAGTATCTTCTGTTTTGAAGACTTTAACAAGTAATTCATTTGATGCACGTGTTCCTTTTCCAGAATCAGTGTATATTTCGTCAGAGACCAGAATTTTTGATATTTCGGAAATTTTACCTAATTTATAATCAAATGCAGGATCAGGCTTTACCAATATCTCAAATTTTTCACTTGCATAACTGTATTTTACAACCGTGACTTTGTCCATATTGTATGGATCAAACTAATTCGTATTTATCTCTGATGAAATAAGTCTACATTTTTATTACTACATCCTGTTTTTTGATTAAGATTTGTCTCTAGAAATTACCAATGAAAATGATGAAAAAGTATCTGTTAAGATAAAGGGAGTGCCACTTCAATATGCTAATGCATTAAGAAGAATTTGTTTGAATGGCGTTCCAATTTATGCAGTTGAAAGTATCGATATGTTGGAGAATTCATCAGTTTTGGCAGATGAAGGTGTAGCACACAGAGTTGGTCTAATTCCTATAAAAACAGATTTGAGTGCATCCAAAGATGGAAATGAAAATGATAAAATTATGCTTACATTAGATTCAGGTATTTCAGATGAAACAAGAACAATCCTATCAGGAGAATTGAAATCACAAGATGCCAGTGTTATTCCTACTTCAAATGATATTCCAATCGTTACTCTTGCACCAGGTCAATCAATAAAATTTGAAGCGTATGCAAGATTAGGTAAAGGAACTGAACATGCACGATGGAATTCAGCAAATATTGTAACATTGACAGATACCGAAAAAGATGATGAAAAACTCTTGACAGTGGAATCAACAGGAGCACTCAATCCGAAACATATCATATTATCAAGTGTAGAACAATTATCAAGTAAATTATCTGAATTTAAGACAATCATATCCGAAATCAAGTAAGACATCACATTATATTTGGGTAAAATGGCGATTTGACTTATGGTAACACAAGCTAAAATAGATATGCTAAAAGTTTTGAAGAAAGCATCTAAAGAAAATGAGGCTCCAATTTGGGCAAAAGTTGCAGATTATGTTCAAAAATCAAGATCAAATCAAAAAATCGTGAATCTTACCAAAATTGATGAAACTACAGAAGACGGAAATGCAATAGTGATTACCGGTAAAATTTTAGGAACAGGTAACATTTCACATAAAGTTTCAGTTTCATCATTATCTATTTCAAATTCTGCTGCAAAAAAAATTATAGAATCAGGTGGAGAAGTCTTAGAGTTTTCAGAAATGATTGAAAAATTTCCAACAGGTAAAGGAGTTAAAATAATTGGCTAATGAACAACAACAAGTCATTGACTTGAGTAAACCAATAGTTGTTGATGGTACAAATTTGATTGCAGGAAGACTTGCATCAAATGTTGCAAAATTATTAAGAAAAGGAAATAGAGTTTCAGTAGTTAATTGTGATAGAATTATG
>JABGTD010000067.1 GCA_018647405.1 Nitrososphaerota archaeon
CAAAACCAAAAACAGAAAAGCCAAAAGCTAAAGAAGCAAAACCAAAAACAGAAAAGCCAAAAGCTAAAGAAGCAAAACCAAAAACAGAAAAGCCAAAAGCTAAAGAAGCAAAACCAAAAACAGAAAAGCCAAAAGCTAAAGAAGCAAAACCAAAATC
The DNA here is from genome assembly GCA_018647405.1 of Nitrososphaerota archaeon. Taxonomy (GTDB): domain Archaea; phylum Thermoproteota; class Nitrososphaeria; order Nitrososphaerales; family Nitrosopumilaceae; genus Nitrosopelagicus. Next base: position 158 of record JABGTD010000067.1, read on the forward strand.
TAAAGAATAAAAATTATTACTCTATTTGTGGTAAATCCAATTCACAGTTAAAACTAGTTTCTGGTTCATCCCAGTCTAATGTTTTATCTTTTGAAATCATTCCTAATGGATCATATTTGTCAAATCGTGTTTCACCTGCAATTGCACTTAAGAGAACAACATTTGTCTTACCTGATGTTGACATATCCACTTGAGAATTTTCTTCATCAAAAATACCTCCTAGTATGTTTGAAATTGAATTGATTACTCCTACCGGAATTTTATCTGCACCATAAACATACAGCATTGAACGTTTGATGCTGTTTGGCGGTGCATCTTCGTATAACATTTTGATTGAATCTTTTACTGAATCTTCAATATTTTCTGTACTACGTGATGTCGACATGATGTTTGTATCATCTGTTAATGATGATGATTTGATTGATGTTGCAAGACATTTGATTGCATTATTTGTTACATCATAACATCTTTGTGTAGTAAAGTCTGGATTACTGTCCAATATTGCATCATTATCAATAATTATTGTTGAATCTGAATTCATTTTCAATCTTTTCAATGAGATTCCTGATTGGAAAATTCTATTTTTCTCAAATTTGAATGGCATTATTGCAAATGATAGAACGTTTTTGTTTTGTTCTTTACAAATTGAGGATACTACTGGGGCTAATGCTGCTCCTGATTTTCCTGCAAGGTTTGCCATAATAATGACTGTCTCATACATGCTCATATGTTCAGCAATTTTTTCACTTTGTTCCATAGCACAACCTCTAATCAATTGAATTGATGGATTGATGATTGATTTTGTGGAAATATGGATTGAATTATGTTCTGAAACGTCTTTTTTATCTTGACTAATTTTTAATGAATCTGCGCCTAGAACTTCTCTCATTTCTGAGGCTAATTTTATGCCTGCTCCACCTAGTCCTATTACTAGTACTGGCTCTTTAACTTCAAAAGTCATGTACAGTATCGCAATTTCTGATAAAAAACTCTTTACTTAGTTTTGATTATAATTCCGATCTAAAATTCTTGAGTCCTTTATCTGATTATCTTCCCAATCAGGCTGTGAACTGTGGCATCAGTAATTTCTACTGTTCTGATGTCACCGATTTTAGGCTCTTCATTTACAAATATTGGTTTGTATGCAAAATTTCTGCCTCTTTTTTGGTCCTTAAATTCTTCATCAAAAACTGCTTCTCCTTTCCACCCAATCCATTTTTCATTATTTTCTTTTGAAATTTTACAGATTAATTCATAAGCCAACTTGCTTCTCCTTTTCATTTCTGTCATGTCAATCTGTTTCATTTCAGCTGCATCTGTTCCTGGTCTTGGACTATATCTTGATAAATTTCCGATATCGGGTCGTGTATCTTCTAATAATTGCATTGTCATCTGAAAATCTTCCTCGGTTTCGGTTGGAAATCCCACTATGATATCTGTTGAAATTGTAAATTTACCAAATTTTTCTCTGAATTGTTGTGCAACATCTTTGAAAGTTTTTGCTGTATGTCCTCTTTTCATGTCATTTAGAACTTTATCACTTCCACTCTGAACTGGAACATGTAAGAATTTGAAAACTTTACTGCTTTCAAATGACTTTAGTAATCCTTCACGGATTCTTGGCATATACATTGGATTCATCATTCCAACTCTCATAAAGAACTTCTCTGGAATCTGTGAAACTGTATTTATTAATTCTGGTAAATCTGAATTAATATCAAAACCATAACATCCGTTATCTGTTGATGTAAGCCACACTTCACAACATCCCTCTGACAACTCTGTCTTTACTTGTCTTACAATATCTCCTACTCTGTAACTTTGTAAATCTCCTTTTGATATTTTTGTCTGGCAAAATGTACATTCACTCATACATCCACTTGCGATCTCAACAATTCCTACTGCTGGATTGAGACGAATTTTTGGTAATCCTACCTTCGAAATATCTGAATCTTCTAGGGCAATAGTTTTCTTTCCGTCTAGTGTAGATTGAATAACTTGTAATGTTTTACCAATTGAATTTGGGCCTAGCAAACTTGCATTTTTTGCAAACTTCTCGACTTTGGTTTTTTCTGCTTTTGGCAAACAACCTGCGACGACAAGAGGTTTTAAACTTGAATCCATAATTTTACGAATCATCTTATCTGCTGTGGCATCTTTTACTGAACAAGTAACAATGACATTAAGATCCGAATCTTCTGAATTTTCTGCTAAAGTGTGTCCTCCGTTAACAATTAAACCTGAGATCATTTCAGAGTCTGAGTAACTAGCAGAACAGCCATAAGCCTCCACCCAAATTTTTGCCATCTTACCCTAACAATGAACTGACTTCTTTATTTGTCATCAATTTTTTTGAGACCACTAGTTCTCTAATTGTTTTTCCTGTTTTGAGTGATTCTTTGAACAAGTCTGCAGATTTTAGATATCCAATTTTTGGTGTAAGTAGTGTAACAATTACTGGACTATTTTCAATATTTTCTTTAAGTTTAGTTTGATTTGCGGTTAAACCATCAATTAAATTTGTAGAAAATATCGGCAAAAAGTTTGTTAGCATATCGGTAGAATCTAAGATTGCCTTTAACATTCCAGGTAACATCACATTAAGTTCAAATTGTCCCGCTTGTCCTGCAAATGAAACTGTAGTATCATTTCCTATCACACTAAAACAAATCATATTCATACATTCTGCTAGAGATGGATTTACCTTTCCTGGCATAATTGATGAACCAGCATGAACTGCTGGTATTCCTATTTCTGCTAATCCTGCTATTGGTCCTGATGCCATTAATCTAATGTCATTTGAAATTTTGCCTAATTCTATTGCAAAATTTTTCAATGCAGATGATGCATTTACAACTGAAAATTTACTTTGAAGTGAATGTTGCATGTTTTTTTGAGGAATTAATTTTAATTTTGAAATTTTACTTAATTCTGAAATTACTATTTTTCTATATCCTTTTGGTGTATTCGCTCCAGTTCCTACTGCGGTTCCTCCAAGTGCAACTTGTTGTAATCCTGCCATAGATGTTATCATTGCATGTTGAGCTTTTGTTAATGATGTCTCGTAAGCTTCAAATTCACTTCCAAGTGTTACTGGAAGTGCATCCATCAAATGAGTACGGCCTAGTTTTTTATATTTTGAAAATTGTTTTGATTTTTTTCTGATTGATTTAATTAATTTATCAATTACTGGAATTAATTCATTAAATGAAAAAAGTATTGCCATATTCATTGCAGTAGGATATGTATCATTGCTTGATTGAGACATGTTCACATGATCATTTGGATGAAGAAATTCGTATTGCCCTTGTTTTTTACCTAAACCTCTTAATGCAACATTTGTAATCACTTCATTAGAATTCATGTTGAATGCTGTTCCTGCACCTGAGTTTATCATGTCCACAACAAATTGATCAATATATTCTCCTGAAAGAATTTTATCACAGGCCTTGACTATCGCGGTTCCTTGTTTTTTGTTAATTGCTTTTGTTTTCATATTTGCAACTGCCGCTGAACGTTTTATCATAACAAACGACTTGATCAAATTTCGGTGAGATGGATTACCTGTTACATTATACTGTTTGATTGCCCTTCCTGTAAATGGCCCATAATATGCGTCAGCAGGAATTTTTACTGGACCAAGAGAATCTTTATCTGATCGATACTTCAACATATTCTCTAAAACATCCAAGAATAAAAACTGAATTTTTAATGTGATATGCGTATATTGATAATATAGTTTGCACTTATTCCAAACTCTAAGAACCAAAAATGAGTAGTAGACACATAAAAAAACTGTAGGTTTTATATAATCTAGTTCAAGCAACGAAGAACATGAATAGACGTATTAGTACTATTATGACCGTAGCTGCAATCGCAGTTATGGGAGGCGCACTATTCGGAAGTTCTATCACTGCTCCACTAAACAGTGGTACTACAATGGAAGTAGAGACATCTCCACTTGCACAAGTAGCTGCCATGGGCGGATTAGAACTAGTAATGCCTGAAGCATATGCATCAGGCCCATGTGGTGATCTACTTAACTCAGGTCGTCCTGTAGTCAACTTTGACCTAACTGGTGAAAGTGTTGATCTTCCAACAATGACCGGAAGTACCTACAGCGCAATGACCTTTAGTGGCCAAGTCCCAGGACCAACACTAAGAGTTACGCAAGGTGACGTTGTACACATGACATTGACAATTCCAGGTGATGAGGTAACTCAGCACGGAAACGATATGCATGCATCACAAATGTCATCAAAACCTTACATGGGTGCAGTAAAAATCGGTGAAACCGGTGAATACTGCTTTATTGCAGAAGTTCCAGGTGTTTTCAAATATCACTGCTCAGGTGTTGACCTAGCAGCAATGGACCAACACGTACTTTCTGGTATGTATGGTATTACTATTGTTGACCCACTCGATGGTTACAAAAGACTAATGGTGGAAAAGACAGCACTACAAGGCGGTGAAGTTGTAAAGGACAAACAATTCTATGATGCTGACGCACTAGAGTTCCAATTGCAATACAACCAGTTGTACTTAACTGACGCTGGTACTTACGACATGGGAAAGATGATGAGTCACTCAACATCTCAAACTGTTGTTAACGGACAAGCATTTGGTTATGTTCCAAACGGAATTCATAACTTACTAATGTTCGGCGATGCAAACAAGAACATCTTCTTAGCACAACCATGGAATTCTATGGACTTAAAACAACATCAATCACAACTACTCTTCATACCAACTGGAGAACATGTTCGTATCTTTGTTGAAAATCAAGGTAACGAACCAGTCTTCTGGCACGTAGTCGGAGAAATTGTCGATAGAGTTACACAAGGTAACAGAGTTCAAGCACAAGGTACTGAAACATGGTTACTCGGTGGTTCACAAAATATGATCGTAGATATGGTCTTTGATGAACCAGGCGTTTACGCAGCAGTAAATCATGATTATGCAGCTATCTATAGTGGTGCAGCAACTATCTTCGTTGCAGGTCTTCCATTAGACCCAGTAAATGAAACCGCAACCGCACTTGGCGTAGTTCAAGGTGCAGTCGATGCAGGTTCATATGCAGGTGTCTTAGGTAACCCACACGATGCAGTTCCACCAGCAGGATTGAATACAATTTCACATCCAGCATTGAACGTACATTGCATGTGTACTGATGATGTTGCAAATGCAGCAATTGAAAACGGCGCTTTACCTCTATGGGAAGTAATCCCAGCTGTATTAGCAGCTGCACAAGGATAAACTACCATTACCCCTTTTTCCTTTTATTTTATGAACCAAGTGGATTCTAGCTTGCACAAATCTTATTTCAAGAACAAACACATTATCTGTATTATCTGAACATAATCCAGATTCTGGTGCCTACAAAAATTCCAACTGCTGCAATAATGCACACTATTGGTATTATCTGAACATAATCCATATGCTTCATATCATTATACACATAATTTATGGAAATCTATGCCTCACAATGATTATATTAAATGAATTCAGGCTTTTTGCATGAGTATGAATCAATCAGTCTTGATATGTGATCAAGTAAATCCTGTCTTAAATGAAATTTTAGAAAAAAATGGATTACAAATTACATATGAACCCGAAATTACTCCCGAACAAATTCAAGATAAAATTGAAAACTTTGAAGTTGTCATAGTTAGAAGCAGAACAAAAATTACTAAAGATATGATTGACAAAGCAACTAAATGTCAAATTATAGCAAGAGTTGGTGTTGGTTTAGATAATATTGATCAAGCAGCTGCTAAAGAAAAAAATATTCGTGTAATTAATGCAGTTGAAGGTGCAATGAATGCGGTTGCAGAATTAGTTATTGGTTTAATGTTATCTTTAGCAAGAGAAATTCCACGAGCTGATAGAGAAGTACGAAATGGAAATTGGATAAAAAAAGAATTAATGGGTACTGAATTACGTGGAAAATATTTAGGAATTGTTGGATTAGGTAATATCGGAAAAAGACTTGGACGTCTTGCTAGAGCATTAAACATGAACATTATTGGATATGATGTTGTTCCAATAGATGAAGAATTTTCAAAAGAAGTAGGTTTGATGAAAGCCGATCTTGGAACTCTCCTTGCAAGCTCTGATTATGTATCATTGCATGTTCCATTATTGGACAGCACTAAACATTTGATTAATGCTGAAAAAATGAGCACAATGAAAAATACTTCTCGTATAATCAATACCTCTAGAGGCGGCGTAATAGATGAGAATGCACTATATGAATTTCTAAAGGATGGAAAACTGGGTGGTGCGGCATTGGATGTATTTGAGGTTGAACCTGCTACTTCAAACAATCTAGCAACCCTACCAAACTTCATTTCTACGCCTCACATGGGCGCTCAGACAAAAGAAGCTCAGTCTTTAGCTGCAAATGTTATAGCAGAAAAGATAATACAAATCCTTAGAGGCGTTACATAGGATTGAAACTAAAGACTGTATACATAACCGCACTTATTTTCTCAATAATGATCCCTTCGGCATTTGCTGATACAGTTTCAACTGAAATTGATAATACAAATTATGATATTGTTTATACTGGAAATAATGTCGTTTTAGAATCAGCTACTGCAGACCTTGATTTCATATCCTTAATTTTTGAAACAAATGTATCTGGTTCTGAAGGTGAGATAACCATAACATTCCAACGAGACTTTTTTGATGCTAAACTTGGATATTCTGACGATGATTTCTTTATTTTATCTGATGGAGATGAAATTGAATTTGAAGAAGTAAAAACTGATGAATCTAGAACTTTATCTTTTTCACTTTCTGCAGGAACTGAAGAAATAGAGATTATTGGAACAATTCTTGCAACTAATTCATTTTTGATAGAACAAGAACAACAAGCTGAAGATTCTGCAGCGAAAGCACAAGCCGATGCAGAAGTCGCAGCACAAGCACAAGCACAAGCCGATGCAGAAGCCGCAGCACAAGCACAAGCCGATGCAGAAGCCGCAGCACAAGCACAAGCCGATGCAGAAGCAAAAAATATTGAAGAAGAAAAACTTGATAAATTAATGAATTCATGTGGTGATGGAACTGTCTATGAAAATGGTGAATGTGTTTTATCTCCTATGGGAAAAAATGCATCTGATACAAGAACTGGTCCTCTTATCTATTCAATAGTGATTGGAATGTCAATCGGAATTGTGATTATGATGATTTTATGGGGAATTGGAAAGAAAAGTCACAAAGTTTTATCTGATGATGATTCTTGAGAAAATGATTTCTGATCAATTGGAATTTTAATTACTCTATCATTAATTAAAAATTGTAATGCATCTCCATAAATTGTATCTGGAATTTGATTATTTATCCACCATCCAGTTGTAATCCTAAACCACTCTGGTATTTCTAATTCTTGGCTCGGTTTAGGATTAAAAATAATATTTTCATCAATTAAAAACTGAATACATTTTGCAAATTCATCATCCTTTGTTTGTCCACTAACCCAAATCTTTGATATGTCTTTTATCCAGTATGGAATACCGATTGTTCCATCATTAACAATTGTAAACGATGTAATTGATATGGCACCTGAATATTGTACTTCTAATTCATAGGTACCTTCGCTCCATATCACGCTATCAAATGCAAATGGAGCTATTACTCTTGATTCCTCTTGTGAAATAGGTAATGTCAATAATTGACTTTTATTTCCATTTGTGTTTGTGATAAAAATAATTGCGTCTTCTCCTGTAATTTCCGAAACTATTATCGTGTAATCTAATTTTTCTCCATAATTATAGTTGGAAGATGAAATCACTATTTCGACATCTTGTATATCTTGAGCATATGCACTGGTTGAAAAAATAATACTAACTCCGAGAATTAACAGCAAATATTGTCTCATACTCTTAACAATTTCATACACAATATAATGAATTTTGCATTTTTTCTCATAGGATTATTAAGGGGATTTTTTTCTATGAATCTAATGACAATTAGCCAAGATGATGTATGGTACAAAATGTGGAAGGAAAATTCTATTGTATTGAGAGAACGTGCAATTGTATGGAGAAAAGAAGATGCAGTTACCCGTATTGAAAGACCTAGTAGACTCCTTCGTGCAAGACGACTTGGCTATAAAGCAAAACAAGGAATAGTTGTAATCAGAATGAGAGTTGGTACTGGTGGGATGAGACGTCAGAGACCACGAGGTGGCAGACGTCCAAAACATCTTGGTGTAACTCGAATAAAACAAGATGACAATATGAAAACGGTTGCTGATAGACGTGTCCTTGAAAGATATCCAAACATGAAACTTTTAGGTTCTTATTTTTTGTACAAAGACGGTAAACATTACTGGTATGAGGTAATCTTAGCAGATCCATCACATCCAAGTATTTCAAAAGATAAAGAATTAAGAAAAAGAGTACTTTCTACTGCTGCATGATAAAAAAATTATTAATTTTTCTAGTACTATTATCTATAGTTGTTCCATTTGCAGATGCAGTTCCACTTTCTGATAAAACTGGTCTTAAATTCACTTTCCCTGTGAAAACGGATGATTATTCATTTGTAGTTGAAGCTACTGGAAATCTTGACATAACTAATCTGGATTTTGACAAGGAAAAAAAATCAATTACATTATTTGTTCTAAGTTCTTTAGAAAATAATTCACTTGAGGTTAGTTTTCCTAACAAATTGATTGGTGGTAATTATTCTATATTTCTTGACGGTGAAAAATTCACCCCAAAACTACAAACAGGAAGTAATACGACATTTGTAACAATGGATTTCATAGGAATGGGAAAACACAACATAATGATAGTTGGAACTACATATCTTGACGTTTTTGAAATTAAAGATGTAATCGATTATAAAATATCTACTGGATATGTTGATGATATATCTGAAAATCAATCCACTAATTCTATAATTTTTACATTATTTGATCCAGGTGATAATGGAATATTGTCTATACAATTATCTGATGATGTAATGATGCCATTTGATGATGGTTCTTTTGTTGTTATGATTGATGATGTAGAGTCAGATTATGTACTTGATGGTGATACTATGAACATTTCATTTAATTCTAATAATGAAAAAATTGAAATTTTTGGAACATACGTGGTACCTGAATTTTATGAAATTGCGCCATTAGTTCTTGCAACTTCTTTTATTGGTTTGATAGTTCTAAGAAAATACAAAAAATTATTCATTTAATAATTTTTCAATCATAGATTCCAAATTTGTTGTTTGGCCAAATGAAACATCACGTAATATTCCTTTTCTATCTACTAGAATTGTAGATGGCGTTCCATTCAATTGGTACATTTCAAACGTCTCTGCTGAGTATTCTTTTGTTTTAAAATATTCTCTCACTCTTGTAAAAATCTGTTCTTTGTAGCTATCTGGCTGCGAATCAAAATCTGGAATCTGATTTTTGACAAATGCAGTCATCTTTTCTTTAGTCGGCTCTCCTGCTTTTACCAATGAATCCATTGCAACTGGATATGGAATCTTATATGATAATTTTCCTTCATTGAGTTGACCATATTGAGATAATGCCTGTTTTGTATCTCCAACAACTTCTCCTGTTGTAAGAAGCATTTCTAAATTCTCTAGCGTATTTTTATCATAATCCTCAAATGCGGTTGCTACGCCCATTACGGTTAATCCATCTCCTTTGAATTTTTCATAAATGTTAATTATTTCTGGAATTGAATGCATAAAACACCCTGGGCAATTTACTTGAAACACTTCAACTAGTTTGACATTATCTCCTTCTTTGTCAAAGTTTGTATCCATTCCTTGAACCCATTTGCCTAGTTTTAGGTTTGGTGCTTTTTCTCCAATTACTGCCATGATTTTTGTGATTTTGTTTTCTATTAAAAAACATAACGTCCATTTTAAAAAAAAGGAATTAAAAAGGACTGGAAAAAACCAAAAATATGGATGTAGTACCACAATCTAGAATTGATCTCTTTGCAGAGATGGAATCTCATTATGAAAAACAAGATACTGAATATTTTGTTAAATTATTAGAGCATGAAGATTATGTTGTTAGATGTAGAGCTACATGTATCATAGTTGATCTTGGTGGTGAGGATAAAGTCCAATATATTGCCAAAGTTCTCAAAGATGATCCAAATGAATTAGTTCGTCATGAGGCTGCATTTTCACTAGGTCAAATGTGCTTTAGTAGCGGAATTGCACCACTTGAAGATGCTACTGCAAATGATCCTAGCATGTTTGTTAGACATGAAGCAGCAGTTGCACTAGGAGTTGTTGGTTCTACAGGTGAGCCTGAGGTCTTAGAAAAAGCACTAAATGATCCTGAAGAGTCTGTTAGACATTCTGCAGTAGTTGCATTGTCTAATCTTGAATTCATGAAAACATTGTGTAAAAATGAAAAGTTTGGTAAACTTACTGGCGGATAACTTCTTTTACAATAGTTCCTTTATTATTTGGATTTTCTAATTTGTATAATGTTCCTATTTTTGCATTAGTCCATAATTCTTCATCATTTGTAGCTATGATAAACTGGAAATTTTGATTTAAACTACTTGATAGTTTACGTAATGCCTGCAAAAACATATCAGAACGTTCCTGGTCTAAATTTGCAGTTGGTTCATCAAGCATTATCGTTTTCAATGGTGTTCTAGCCATCATTTCTGACATAGCTAATCTAATTGCAAGTGCAACACAACGTTGTTCTCCTGTACTAAAACTTCCTAATGTTCTCGGTCCCTCGATTGTATCACACTCAGTAACTATTTTTCTATCTATTTCTTTCAATGTGATTCTTCTCACATTTGTTCCTAAAGTTATCATATACGATGATGCCTTTTCTGAAATTTTTCTTAACGCAGAATATCTTAATCCTACAAATGTATTACTTTTCTCTGAGAAAATTACATCTTTAATTTTTTTAATCTCAGAAATAAATCCACTTGCTAGTTTCATCTCTTTAATTATTGGCTTCAAGTCTTCTATTCTTTTTTCTGCAGAAGTAATTTTATTTGAAATTTGTCCAGAATTCTCTATTATCTGTTCTAGTTTTTGCCGATTTTGAGTTAGTGCATCTTTCTTCACTCTAAATTCACCATGATCAAATCCTTGAGATTCTTCTTCAATTTGCAAAATTTTTTCATATTTCATTTTTGCATGAGAATCAATTGTTGACGCTTCTAGAAGTTGTCCTGAGTTTATAGTCACTGGCATCTCTCTAATTTTTTGAATTTTTTCTTTGATGGTTTCAGCAATTTGCTCTAATTCAATCTCAGTTGAAATATTATGTGTCTTGAGTTTTACGTTTGCATTCTCTGCTTCATTAAGTTTGTAAGTCAATGTCTTAATCGAATCTTCTAATTCGGACTGTTTCTTTTTTAGAATAATTATTTTTTTACTTAATGTCTTAATTTTTTCTTCAACATGCTCCTTTTGATATAATGGTTTGAGTTTATCAACTGGGGAATCACAAACTGGGCACTTCCCATCTCTTAATTCAAGTCTATTTGCAAATTCACTTTGTTGTTCATAACGAATTTTTTCTTTTTCGGACTGGTCTAAATCCTTTAAGATTATGCGTAATTCTGTATTATAGTCTAAAATTTCTTTATCTATTCTTTCTTTATTATTTACAATTGAAAAACATCCTGCACATTCATTGACTTTTCTTTCATCATTTTTCACTTCTTTCTGAAGTTGATTTTTATCTCGATTTATTGCATCATTCACATATGAAACTAAATCTTCTTTTAAATTTGGTAATTCTTTAAATTTAACTTCTCTTACACTATCTTTCTCAATTTCCTTTTCTAATTTACATATATTATCTTCCAGATTTATTTTATTTTTCTTTAATTCATCTCTTTGCGGGATTGATTCTTTGATTTCTCTTTCTTTCTCTTGAAATTCTCTTTCCAGACGTTCAACATCTTCGTATGAGTTTTGATAATTCTCTTCTAAATATTCTTTAAATTCATTTTTTCCATCATTTAATATTCTATCTAATTTTTTAAATTTCTCAGCACCTAATACTTTATCTATTAATTCACGAAATACATCACCTTGTTCTACTATACTTTGTAGATCTTTTAACGGTACAACTGTTGCAATTTTAAATGTTGAGTGATCTAAATTAATTAATTCACTGATTTTCTGCTTTACAACTGTTGAACTTTTTGCAATTAATTCTCCTGATTCATCTTGCAGTTCAATCTTCTTAGGCTTTCCATTTACATAATGTCGGAACGCACTATATTTTTCACCTTTTATCCTAAATGTTGTTTTTGTATACATTTGATTTTCTCCAATTCGTTGTAAATCTTCTACATTTACGTCTCTACCATTTTCTCCAAAAAATGAAAACATCACTGCATCCAAAATGGATGATTTTCCTGCACCATTATCCCCAATTAATGCAGTAATTCCTTCATCAAGTTTTATGGTTTCACTTTTGTATGAGATGAAATTGTTTAGTTCAATTGATTCAATCATTTTTTATTTCTTCCCTTGTAGTCTTCAAAATTTTTAATGATTATTTCTTTTAACTCACTTTTATCCGTATTTACAAGTGGATACCATTGTTCAAACGCAATTTTAGCTAATTCTGGTCCAACGTTATCTGTTGCTAATCTTTTAAAATCTTCATCGATGCTATCTGAATCATCCATTAGGAGAGTGTATTGTTCATCATCTTTTGATGATTTCAGCTGAAGTTTTAGTACTTGCTCGTCCAGTTCTTGAATCAGACCTCGATTTTTTTCATAATCCTCATTTGAAATTGTCAAATACACTAATGGCTTACGTTCTTGATCAATCTTTGAAATTAATTCATTAATTTGCTCATGAAATTTGTCACTATTTGCCTCTATCACATATCTTGGTCGTAAATCAAGCTCAATCCATTTTGGAATTGCATCTTCTGATGAAATATCAACAATGTAAAATCCTTTTGGTGGATCTTTTATTCCCTCTGAAGATGCTAATTCAATTGAACCTGGGTAGACTAGTGGACCTCCTAAGAAATCATACTTCTTTTCAAAATTTTTATGAATGTCTCCTAATGCATAGTAAGTAAAATTTTTTGGTAAATCGTTTGCATTAATTTCTCCTGCATGAAAATGTACATCATTTAATGCTTGATGTGAAACTAGTATTTTATGTCCAGTATGATTTTTTGCTAGTAAATCCATTTCCTTAAATTTCTCTAATAATAAATCACGGTCCTTTCCTTCGTCGTGATGATCTAATCCTATTATGAGAACATTCCCAAATTTTGTTGGTTCTCCATCTCCAATGTAATGTGAATTATCCGTCATTGAATATAGCCAGGCTATTGAATTCGCTTTTTCTTTTGGTTTATCATGATCTCCTAAAATAAAATATGATTGAATATTATTACTTTTTAAAAGTATGAGCTGTTGCATTAATAGTAATATTGCTTCATTTGGTGGACGTTTATCATTAAAAATATCTCCTGAAAAAATTACAAAATCAACTTTTTCTTCAATTGATTTCTTTACTGCCTGTTTTAATGCATCATAGATGTCTTGTTCCCTTATCGATAGATGATATTGACGTTGACCAAGATGTGTATCTGATATATGCGCAAATTTCATTTTAGTAATCCTTCTTGATTAGTCCTTTAGTTGATGGAGCTCCTACTTCTTCAAATCTTTTTGCCATTGTCCATTGATCAACTGCATTCTGGTCAGAACCAATCACTTTACCTTTCATCTCATCAATGTGAATTATTGCTGGTAAGTTGACCCATTGACCTACCAATACAGCATCACCCACATTCAATGATGTCAATTGAGCAATCAAATCTCTGCTAATTGATTCTGATGCAGATGCAATCTGATGTTGGTCATCTTCTTGAACCATTTTCATTACTGCTAAGGACCCCATCTGACTGAGAATGCTAGGCTCAATATTTCGAGGTCTTTGTGAAACTACGCACAATCCTAATCCGAATTTACGACCTTCTCTTGCAATCTTTGTTGCCCAATATTTTGCTCTGGCATCTTCTCCTTTAGGAATGAAAACATGAGCTTCTTCAATAATGACAAAAATCGGGCTGTTGAACATGTAACTTTTCTTTGATTTACTTTTTGCACTTTTTGCATTACTTGCAGCTTTTCTATCATTAAGTAATTCTTGAAGATAATATCCTAATGCAACATTTGCTTGTTTGTCACTAAATTCTGAAACATTGAGAATGTTGAGTCTTCCTTCTTTGATTAATCCTACAGGATATACCATGTCTGGATCTAAAATATCTGCAAATCTATTACGTGCATCATCAATTTTATCTTGAACTCTATCTGCTGAATGTCTTTCTTCTTTTCTTTCCGGATCACTTCCAATGTACTGTACTTGTTGATCCAATGCTTCCCAAAAACTAGAAGATTCTTTAACTTCAGGTGTGAATGCTTTTCTCAAAATTCTCTGCTGAATATCTGCTCCTTCTCTAATCTCTAAAACTTCTGATAATGTTTCAGCATCTAGTAGTCTTGGATTAATTTTTGCATCAATTACGTTAATTTTTGGTATGTCTAAATCTGCATAGTCATTGTGATAATCAAAAATAATCACTGTTCCACTTAATGCTGCAATTTTAGATGCAAGTAGTGAAACAAGGTTACTTTTTCCCATTCCAGTCATTGCTAAAATTCCTAAATGTCTTGAAACAATTTTGTTTAGATTAATTTTTGAATCAATATCTTGATTTCTTAAGAGATTACCAATTTTCAACCATTCATTTCTTTCAGGTGCAAAAATATCTCCAAGATCTGCTTTTGTTGCTTTGATTACTTTGGTTCCTGGTAATGGTGGAATTGCAGGAAGTATTGCTTTTCCTTTTCGTAACATTTCTAAGAAACCTAAAATCAAAATTTTCCCGGTGTAACTTTTATCTCGCTTGTTGAGTTCGGCAAGTTCAATACTTTCTTCTGCTTCGTCAAAATTTTTCACATCGGATAATGCTGCACTTGTAACAAATGATGTTTCTACTAGACCTACAATTTTACCTTCATCAACTTCTATTATTACATATTCACCTATTGGAAGCGCTCTTGATGACTGTACTGTTACTACATTTGGCTTTGATTCTCCTACCACAAATCCTAGACTCATCCTAAAACCTCCCTTGAACCAATCTCATTTGATAGTCCATGTATACTTGCCAGTTTTACAAGATCTTTTCCTGAAATTTTACAGTTATTGTGAGCTAGTTTTAGAGAATATGGATATCCGCTTATACTATTTTTGTAAATTTTATTCAATACTTGTTTGAAATCTTCATTCGTATATCCTGTTCCAAATAATTCTACTTTGATTAGTGGTAATGAATCTGCTAATCTTGCAAAAATTGATGTAATGATTTTATCTTTTCCAAATTTTGAATCTTCAAATATCTTACTAAATCCAGGTGTTCTTGCGGCATGATTATAATAAAAAATATCTCCTGCAATGGCTCCCAAATCTTCAAATTGTTTTCGTGTGTTAGATGTTTTTGAAATAAATACAACATTGTTTCTTTTTTTCATTGCATTAACCATTGATTCTGTCAACGATGCTTGTCTTGTCATAAACTGTGAATAAAGTGATCCGTCCATTAAAACTAAATCTACATTATCAATTGACATGTTACATGCCTCAATCTCCATTTTACTTGCTAATGATGCTAATACGGGATTTGTATCCAATCCAAAATCGTGCAAGTCTGCAATTATTTCTCCATCTGTTTTTATTGATACTGCTGTCACTGCCCATAACTCTGCACCCTGGAATTTTGTGCTGTTGAAACTACTATCAATACCTGCAGAAACTACTTCTTGTTTTTCTGGTTTGTATCCAATCCAATTTTCCTTTGCTTTTTGTATGATTTTATCATATTCCGGTCCTTTGAGAATGGATAATGTTTTTTCACGATTGATTATTGCATCTTTGAAAACTGTATTGAGCATAATGTATAATTCTGGTTTTCATGAATATGAACATTAGGGTAGAAAATGAGCTGGCTATTTGTCAGAACTGAATGTTATTTCTTATCTTTGGATTCATCTGGTTTAGTTTTATCCCACATGTGCATATTTCCACGTAACAAAAATGAACCTACAATAATTGTAACAAGTCCTGCTACTATGAACATAAAGCCTCTACCTATCATTCCAAGTTTTGACATATTCTGATCTAGAATGCATTATTATTAAGACGTATTTCTTGAAGATTATGCCAAAACGAAAAGATATTGCAACATGGATTGCAATTCTAGCCGGTGGAATCGGGTTCTTCTTATTTTATGGCGTTGCAGCAGACCTGATGAGATAATTTACGAATTTAATTACCTGTAATCTAAACTCATTTTATGATTGAATTTGATGATGAGGTAAAATATCTTGTAAATTTTCAAAAATTAGGCTATGTTGCAACCGTCTCTTTAGATGGCACTCCAAATCTTTCACCAAAAGGTACAATTGCAATTCTTGATGACTCCCGATTAGTATTTGCAAACATTCGGTCTCCTCAAACAATTGAAAATCTAACAAAAAACCCCTCAATTGAAATTAATGTAATAGATCCTTTTTCTCGTCTGGGGTATAGATTCAAAGGATTGGCTAAAATTCTCTCAGATGGGGATGATTTCAAAAATATCCTTGATTATTTTGAGAAAAAAGGCATCAAAAGTAAAATTTCTCATGTAGTGGTAGTAGATGTAAAATCTTTTTCTGAAGTAACCTCTCCTTCATATGATTTAGGTATCAAAAAAGATGATTTAGTGAAAAAATGGAAAAAATATTATAACTAACTTTGTGATTTCTTTTTTGTTTCGGTATGTGCCTTTCTTTCTTTATCTAATAATTGTCTGATAACCTCAAGCTCTTTTGTTGTATCTTGTAATCTTTTATTTGTTGTAGCAATTATCTGACTTGCAGCTTCAACCACATTTTTTGAATCATCTCCTTCATTATTTTTTGTATCTGTCTTTTTCATTTCTCCTAATCTTTTTTTAAGAACTTCTAACTCATTTTTTCTTTGATTTAATTCCTCATCAATTTTCTTTTTTTGATTTTCTGAATCTGAAATAAATGGCTGATTTTTCATTATTTTTTCTTCTAATTCTTTATTAATTTCTATTTTTTTAGCAATATCATTTTGAATATTTTTTAATTCTATTTTTGAATCGCTAATATCTTTTAAAATATCATCTGTAATTTGATTATTCACTCTTGTTTCGTTAGTATTTACTTGTGAAGTTCCAAGTGCGCGTAATTCTTTTTTTGATTGAATTATTTTCCCTACAATTTCATCATATTCTTTTTTTGATAATTCAATTTTATCTAGTATTGTGCTCAATCTTTCATTTTTCTCTTGAATCTCGCTTTCTAATTTTCCAATCTCGCTTTCTGTTTCATCTTTAATTTTTTGTAGATTTTCGTTTGTTTCCTGATAAACATTATCCTCTTCTTTTTTTGATTTTTTAAATAATCCCATTTCTAACTCTTAGATCCGTTTTGCCTTTCTAATAAATCTCACATAAAATCCGGCTGCTCCAATTATAATTCCAAAAACCAATGATGCGATTCCTAATTCTGGGTTATCCGTGTGTAAATTTGGCGCTAAAAATAATAACAGTGCTCCAAAAATTATTAGAAAAAACCCTCCACCTTTTTTCTGTCTATTGTGTTCATTATGTGCCATTTATTTCACATATTTACCAATTTTCTCTGCTACGTTCTGTTTTCCAATATCTAAAATGAATGGGCCGATTTTAGGTCCTCTGGTAGTTGATAAGATAATTTGGTATAGTACTTTGAAAAAATCTTTTGGTTCTATGTCGTCACCTTTTGCAATTTGATATATTTCATTTTGTAAATCTTCAATCTCTTCATCTTTTTCTAAAAGAATAACTAGTTTACTTAGTGCACCTTTGACCTTTGAATCTACATCGATATTAATTTCATCAGATATATCAAATTCATCTGCAAAGTTTCCTGCCATTTCAATTAATTTATCAATTTTAGGTGATGTTTCTTTGATTGCATGATAATCGATTAATTTTTTATTTATTCTAGGAATCCTATCTTCTTTGAAAATTTTACATAATTCTAAAAGAAGTCTATAACTTACTTGGGATGGCATCTGTTTTGGGGGAGTTAATAGATTCACATATTCGTACAATCCTTTTGATTTAACTAATTTCGCTTCATTATCGATCTTGATTTTTCCAAAAAATATTTTCTCCAACTCATTATATTCGTCCATAAGTGATGGTATGTCTTCAAATCCCAACTCTCTTGCACCGGTAATTCTCTTGTATAGTAACAATAGTATTGATTCTGGTGTTCCAAATTTCAACCATGTTTGGGATGTTACAACATTACCTAGTGATTTTGATATCTTCTTTCCACCTTTGTCTAAAAACATTTCATATTTTACATGGTGTGGATGTGGAAAATTCAAAACATCGTCTGCAACCCAATCATTAACTTTGACTGAATCCATGATATCTTTTCCATACGCTTCAAATCTAATATCAAATGCACTCCATCTTGCAGCAAATTCCACTTTCCACGCTAATTTACCAAGATCTTTTTTGATATCGGCATCACCTTCATGCCCACAACCTTTGATAATCTTTCCACCAATTTCTGCATCGTGGCATTTGTAGCGAACCTTTCTTTCATCAGATAGATATTCTGTTGCTTCTGCAACATACAGTCTGTTACATTGTGCACATACGGGGAAATATGGTAAGAATTTTTGATATTTTTCTTGTCCGACTAACTCTTCAATTTTGGCTCCAATTCTTTCACTCTGTGTTAAGATTGTGTGAATCTGTTCTTGCAGTAGACCTTCTTTGTAGGTATCTCTTGCTCTTTTGAAGGTATATTCGATTCCTAATTTCTCTAATCCATCTAAGAGTCTACTGCTCATATTCATTCCATACGATTCATGTTCTCCTGTATGATCTGGTATTAGCGATACTGGTTTCCCAATATGTTCTTCAAGTGAATCTGGAAATCCAGCTGGAATTTTTCTTAATCCGTCAAGATCATCTGAATATGCAATTAATTCTGATTTGTATCCCATATTTTCTAAAGCAAGTTTTACTCCGTATGCTCTAACTGCATCTCCTAAACTACCAATATGAGGAATACCTGATGCACCTAGTCCACTTTCAACTCTGATTAAACTGGTATCTCTTCCCAGCTGTTCTTCTCTTTCAATTAATTCGGATGCTAGCTTGTCAATCCATGTACCTTTTCCTATAACATTTTGTTCAGACATATTTTATCACAACTCTTTTGCCATATATGGTCCATTATTTTTATAATTTAATTTTCTATAA
>JABGTD010000065.1 GCA_018647405.1 Nitrososphaerota archaeon
CATATTTACAAAAAACTTGGCCAAAGAGAAGAATCTAAAACATGTGTGAAACTGGTATCAGATGCTTTGGAAAATACAGAGATATACAAAGATGTTGGACTTAAATTCGTATAGATGATTTCTAGTTAAGATTCTTTTAATTCTCAACTATTTTTTAAATTATAATTATTTAGATAATCTTAAGTTCTAGAAATAAAATAATGAATATGCAAAGTTTACTCGATGATGTAAACGAATTACTTAGTAAAAAATATGGAGACACTAGTAGATTACTACATATCAAAGAAACTATAGAAAAAAATAAAATATTGTATACATCAGATAGAAAATTTTTAAATGGTTTATGTAAAACTCATCTTGGCCAAAAAACCCCAGAAATTAAAAAACAAGAGCATGTAGAAAATTCCAAAAAATTAGATGATCAACTATATTCTGTAAATGAAAATACAATAGGGAATGATGAATCAAATTTGGATATGTATAAAATACGGGAGAGTAATAGTCTCTGTAATAATTGTGGAAGTAAAATATTAGAAAAAACACAATTCTGTACAGAGTGTGGAAACTCTTTAGATAATCTATCCCAAACCAATATTTCTACTACGCCTCAATCCTATCCACAATATTCTAGACAAGGTGGAAAACCTAGTGCTGCATGGTGGTTACTTCCAATATTTTTTTCAATAATTGGAGGAATAATTGCTTGGGCTTGTATCCGAGACAGAGATCCTCGTATGGCAAAAAATAATCTTATTCTTGGAATAATTTTAACAGTTCTTCCAATAATCGTAACATTGATTATCTTTTTAGGATTTATCACCATTCCCTATTTGGGGTTAGATGCTTTTCGCTAGTAAATTATTTTTCTAAATTTTTATTATTAATTATGGTGGGGGATTCATCAGAAATCATATCCTCATTGTTTGATGATAAAATTATTAGGGAAATATTATCTGTACCACCCCTTTCGTTTGCAAGATCAACAATTTGTTGACATGCATTTTGGGGGTTATTTGCATTACAAATAATTTTATGAATATCTTCATCAGTCAGATGTGCAATAACGCCATCACAACACAACAATAAAGACTCATCATTATCAAGTGTAAGTTTCATGGTATCTGGCTCAACAAATTCCATAATTCCAACTGCTTTTGTTATTACATTTTTTTGTGGATGTTCTCTTGCCTCCTCCTCTGTAATTTTTCCCTCATCAATTAACGCCTGAACATAAGAATGATCTTTTGTCACTCTACGTATTTCATCATTACTAATTACATATGCACGAGAATCTCCAACATTTACAAGATTGATGTCATTTCCTTTTACTAATGCACATACTGTAGTAGTTCCCATACCCGATGATTCAGGATTTTTTGTAGTATAATCTAAAATTTCTTGATTTGCATTTTTTATTCCATTTTCTAAAAGTTCTGTAAATGAAGTATCTCCAAATAATTCAGGTATGATAGTTTTTGTTAATGTATTTAGTGCTATTTTGCTTGCCTCTTCTCCTTTGGCATGGCCTCCCATTCCATCTGCAACCGCAAGAAGAAGAAATTTTTCGCTTTCAGAGTTAATACCAAAAGATAGATCTGCTGCGAGGATAGAATCTTCATCAATTGTACGTACTTTACCAACATCCGTAATCATACCAATTTTTCTAGATTTTAGATCATTTTTGTTTATCAAAGTTTTCTCAACCATAAGATATCATTTTGTGTAGAATGTAAAACTTAGGTAAGGACCTTTTTTCTCATTATATAGTAAAGCAACTTGGTCGTGATTTTTCAGAATTTCTTTTTTTAGATGTATCATAGGCATCCATTTTCCCAATCGATTAATGGCTGATCTTCTATTTGGATCATTATTGATCACACAAACTTGTCCAAGATGATTTTTCCAAATTCGCATATGATGTTTATCTAACATATGAGCAGGATTCAAACTACATCTACAGCCACTCGGACAATTCCACCCTACAAAAATATTATTTCCTTCATGATTATTATTGCAGCCACCATTACTCTGATTACACATTACAGGATCATGGTTTTTACCAATTAGAGAACCATTAGGATTATTAGAAATTCTATACTCCGAACCTTCTAAAACAATTCGTGCCTCTTGTAATCCTTGTTGAGAACCATTAGTTTGAAAATTGCCATTAACATTAGATTTAATACGTACAGGTCTAACATTCCCAGATTTTGAAATTGAAATTGTTTTTAATATCATTTTTAATCCATTTGCCGTATGAACAGTATTATGTTCTGGATCAATCATGTCATCAACTAATTCAGATAATTCTATACTGATGGAAGATTTAATCTCATGCATTTTTTTTGTCATTTTTCCAGTAGGGGTTGTTAATCTAAATGGTTTAATTCCAGTTGCCATGAAAAACATAACTCTTCCTAATGCATAAAGATCACATTCTGCAGATGCGCGTCCAGAATTTTGTTCAGGACAAGTCCATCCTATACTTTCAAATCCTGTAGCGTTACCACCTGCAATGTTAGAATTATGTTGTGTTATCCCTTGTTTAGCAGTACCAAAATCAATCAATACACATCGACCATTTTTTGTTGCAATTACATTTCCAGGTTTTATATCTCGATAAATTGTATTGTGCTTGTGTAGAAATTCTAATCCTTCTAACATGTCTAATGAAAATTGTATTACTTCATTTTCAGGTAATGGCGTATTTGAAACCTTGTCTTCAATTGTAGTACCAAATAATTTTTCCATTACAAAGAAATAATCATTTGAATCATAAGATTCATCAATATATTGAACAATACATTTTGGTTTTAAGGTTTGAAAATTTTTTAAAACTTGTCCTTCAACTTTTAGTTTTTTAACTACCTCCAAATAATAACCAGGGGCCATTAGAATGCCATTAGCCCTATGTGTTGCTGGAAATTTAATTACAACGTCTCTATTATTTTGATCCTTGGCTTCAAATACACTCCCCATACCACCTGTACTAATATGAGATGTTACTGTATATTGTCCTTTTTTACCTCTACATAATTTTCCTGTACTTGTCAATAATTCAAACCTCAAATAATATCAAAACATCAGACACTAATATTTTATCTCCACTTTTCAATTCATATTCATTTTCTGATAATTTTTTCTCATTGACAATAGTATGATTTTCACTAGGCCTATTTTGTACATTAGTTACTCCATCTTGAATAAAATATTTTTGTTCTTTTTTGTATACAGTGAAGTGTGATCTGGATATTAAATTTTGATCTTTTTTTGTGTACTTTTTAAGATCTGTACGGCCAACTAATCTTTGGGAAGCATCAACAGATAGCATATGATTATCAGATAGAATTAATTTTCCTGGTATTTTAAAATCTGAGTTAGATTCTATTTCAATATTTTTAGAGGGGATATTGGTTGTAGTGTGTGATGTTACTTTTGAGGATTTAGTTAATTCTAAGCCACAAGACGTACAAAAACGCTCATCATCGTTATTTTCTTTTTCATTGCATACTGGACAAATTTTCATTTTTTAAATTAAATATGTTTTTGGAAAATTTATCATGAATGTTCAACCTATTTTAAAAATTATATCCAATACAGTAGACATACAAATTTTATCTTCAGAATGTAATTCAATTGGCCCTTGTTCTGTTATATCTTTTCCATTTACCGTGGTATGGTTCCCACTAGGCTTTTCTTGTATTGAAGTTTTACCATCAACAATGTAGTATTTACCATCTTCAGAATAAAATGTAAATTGTTTACGTGAAACTTGTAGTTGATCAATATTTTTAGATTTTAAATATTCAGAAACATCCATTCTTCCAATTGTCTTTTGTTCAGAAGTAAAATAGTTTGGTTGTTCATCGCCTGTTGCGCTAGGAACCCAAATTGCACCACGTATTTCTTCGCTTGCATTAACTTCGCTTGCATTAACTTCGCTTGCATTAACTTCGCTTGCATTAACTTCAGATTCACTGGACTCACCGTCCAATCTTTCCAAATAATCCTTTTCATAATCATCAAATGATTTTGGTTCTGAATTAGATTCTATTTTAGGTTGAGGAGTTTCAACTTTGGACTCAGTAGTATATTTGTGGCCACATGAATCACAGAAATTCTCATCAGGGATACGATTTGCATCACATTGAGGACATTTTTCCATTAGTTACTACCCTCCAAACTATTTACGGGGTTTCCACATTTACCACAAACTTTAGATGCAATACGTAATTCTGCATTACATTTCTGACAAATTAAATTTGAATTAGATTTAACATCATTATTTCCAATTACCGTGGTTTCATGAAGTACTCTTTTTTGTTCTGATACAGACATACCAGGTTTTACATCGTCGATAATTTTCTGTGCATTAATTAAAGTTGCATGGGCATTATCATTCATCAATTCAGTTGTCTCTTGATCATCTAGGTTTTTAAGAATTGTCTCAGCCATTTGTGTCGCTTCTAAATCTCCTTCCAACCCTTTTCTAAGCAATATTGTTGCTTCAGTACTGGACAATAACACTCTTGGACTAGGATCCACTTCTAAATTATACAGTTCTTTATCATCCGTACAAGATATCATTGCAGTTTGATTAGAAATTTCATGGCCTGCTTCTGTAATTGCAGCTGTTACAAGCGATAAATTTTCACCTTCTACTGGCGGAACAGCTATTCTAATTGCAACAATTTGTGATTCATCTTTAATAATATCTTTTAACCCCATAGAAACTGTATTTCCTGAAACAAGTCTATCAGATGTACTAATTTCTTGAAGGGTAGGTTTTGTAATTGCAGCAGAAGCTAATTCTGCACCATCCATCAAGGTCAATACCAATTGAGGATTTGAAATTACAGTATTTTGCATTTCTGTAACTTGGTTATTGACAATAGTTGTTAGTGCATTTGTATCTTGTACATGTTCCCATTTTCCACCACCACATTCTGCAATTTTCATTAACAATGGACCATTATAGTCATCACCAATTCCAAAAACATCCAAGGTAATTCCATTTCGTCTAACTTCTTGAACTACATTTTCAAAATCATTATCATCATAAGGAACTACATTTGGTTCTCCATCAGTAAATACTTCAATTCGATTGATCATGTTTGGAACAGATGCTTGTTGAAGTAATTGAAATGCCATTGTAATTCCACCATGTAATGCTGTAGCCCCACCAACATCAATTGAACGAATTATATTTTCAATATTTTGATCAGATGCGGGAGTTGGATTAAGTACAACTTGAACTTCTGTTTCAAAAGTTACAATACTTACTAAATCATTTGAAGATAATCTTTTTACAACATTAATTGCAGCTTCTTTTGCATCTTGAATTTTTTGTCCATCCATGGAACCACTGCAATCAATTGCAAGAGATACATGGTGATTTCTTTGAATAAATTTTGTTGTTTCATCCGGGGAAATCTCCAAAGATACAAACAATGCAGTTTTTTGATTACATTTTACATGTTGTCTATTTTGAGATAATTTTAGATTTAACAAGGATTAATCATTTTTTTTGTAATTAATAACATTGATCATGATATTCTCAATTACCATGGGGGGCGACCATTACTACCAAGAAAATCATTGTATTGCTTGCACAATTTCTTAGTATCAAATATTTGCCAAATAAATACAGCAAGTACTGCAATTAATCCAATACCCATGGTCGCAATTCCAATTGCAATTAGAATCCACACTCCAATCATTATTCCTATTCCTCTACCAACTCTGCCTGCATAGATTTGCCCAATACCACATAATCCAAATATTCCTAAAACTATGGACAAAATTAATCCAGTACCTTCATTTTTGTATAATCCTCCTTGTGGTGGTACTGCTGGATTAAACGTAGTTTTGACATGACCACACTTTGGACAAGGAGAAAATTTGGATGCTAAAGGTCCACCACATCCACCACAAAACCCACCAGATTGAGGTGGAGGAGTAAATGTTGTTTTGACATGACCACACTTTGGACAAGGAGAAAATTTGGATGCTAGTACAGTTCCACAACTACCACAAAACCCACCTCCACTAGTTCCACTTGATGACGGTGATCTTCTTGGCGAACCACATGATGGACAAGATGCAGAAGTTGGAGATAAAATGGCATTACAATTAGTACAAGTATCAGCCACATCTAATTACAAATTTGATCCAAGATAAAGTTATTGTATTCTTCTTTCTAAAATTATCTTTGAGCATCCATACCACCAAAGTCTAAATCTAATGGGTTTTGAGGGCTTCCAAAATATACTGCAATTAGAATTATAATTATTGGAATAACTGATAAAATTATTCCAAGAATAAGATTATTTTTTGCCATATGAGGATCTCTTTCTCGAATGCATACCCATGAAATTAATCCTCCAGCCCATCCAAAAAATATTGGAAGTAACCACCAAGCGGCACTAGGCCTTCCACCTTGACTAGAATATTGTGGAGAGTATTGAGGTGGAGGAGCGAAATTAGTTTTTACATGACCACACTTTGGACAAGGAGAAAATTTTGATGCTAAAGCAGTCCCACAACTACCACAAAACCCACCACCAGACGATAATTTTATCTGAGAACCACAACTAGTACAAAATTGTGTATTTTCTAACACTTTGCTTCCGCAATTAGTACAAGTATCAGCCATAACAAATCAATTATTTAATTTGTCTTAAGTTTATGGGAACTTTTTCTTTCTAAGATTAAATGAATGGATAATTAAATAACCAGAAAACAACATACATCCTGCTAAGATTGGGATATTGAATTGATGAATTCCTTCCTCAATTACTATTATGTATGAAATTATACTTAATAAAATAATAGTTGAAATCCCAAAGAAGTCATGTAGTAGTAATTTTTCATAATAATAGATAGTTTGCCAACGACGTAATACACTTTTTTTAATAAAACCAACTGCAAAAAACATAGGTACTCCTGCAGCAATAGTAGTTGCAATTGAAATGATAATCTTATCTTGCTGAAAACTATGAAGTATGAAATTAAACAAAGTTTCATCTAGCACTGCAAGATATATTAAAAAAATCCCACCTAGGAAAAATGGAACATCAGATAAAATTAGCCTGTTTGAACTATTAACCATTATCTCCCATATCCCCCAATTGTATCTCCACATTTTATACAAAATTTAGAACTTGGACGATTAACATGATTACATTTGGTACAAACATTTTTGCCAATTGTATCTAATTTTGCTGTTGATTTTTTTACATTTCTTTTCACAGGCTTGTCTTGAACTTTTTCCATCATTGTAGTAAGACCTCGTTCTATTGTAGGGATGAATAAAAGAACAGGTATAGCTAATAAAATCAAAATACGACTTGAATAGTGGGATATAGGAGATATCAAAACATCAGCAATTTCATTAAATGTTTTTGCCAAATCCTTACCTGTAGGCGCATTATAGTATTCCCCTCCTGTAACTGATGCAATTGCCTTGAGTGTTTGAACATCAGCAAAATCTCCATAACCAACAGAAAAAATTGTTACATTGTTTTCTTTTGCAATTCCAGCAGCTAATCTAGGATCTAATCCAATATTAGATACACCATCACTAAGTAAAACAATTATTTTTCTTGCATCGGGTCTTGTATCTTGTGAAAGTGATTGAGTTGTAATGTGTATACCATCTCCCATTGCAGTGCCACCTCCAGGATATAGTGTATCAATTCCATCTTTCAATTTTTTTGAATCATTATCAAGTTCTACTATTATTTTTGAGATAGGATTTGAATCATATTGACCAGTTGTACCGTGGAAAATCGCTAATCCCATTCTATGATTTGATGATTGATCCAACTGAAATGTATCAACAAACTCTGATGCCGCTTTTTTTGCAAAAGTTATAGGACTATCATTTGTAATACCAATTTCATAACAAGTGGTTAACCCATCACCATCTAGACAAGTACCCATGCTACCTGAAACATCAATGACTAGATAGATATCATATTGAGGAATTTCTTTTGTGTTAATTTCCTCCACTGAGAAATAACTAACTATAATTGCAAAAACTAGAATTGTAAATCCTACCCCCACTTGAGATTTTCGTTTTAATTCAGGTTTCAATTAAATACTAATTATTTTAAATTAGATAAACCTAATGTAGGATTAACCTCTATACCCACAATCAGGACAATTCACTGAACCATCAG
>JABGTD010000022.1 GCA_018647405.1 Nitrososphaerota archaeon
GTTAGAAAGGTTTTAGTTTGAAGCAAAATTGATAATTTCTATTGGTTTGCACGCCAACAGGAGATTAATTTCTCTGCCTGAAGAGATGACAAACGTTGTCTTTTCAGGATTTCTTCTATTACAAATGAATGATTCTAAATAGGCAATGTGTGTTGTATTATTTGCTGATGATTATAGATTAGACGAGGTTCTCTCTGACTTCCTCAAACAGTGATGAGACAAAGTTCATTTGAACGCCGAATTATGAAGCACGAAATTTTATCGAAGAGAAATTTCTCTTCTTTGGATTTTTTCATTGCATAGAATTTTAAGCAAAAAATGCATGTTTGAATTATGAAACGTTTTGCGCCATTGATTGCAATTGCTTTTGTTTCAATTGTTACCCCAGCATTTGCTGAGATGAACATAGATGTTGTAGTTGACGGGTTGAACAACCCATGGGAAATGGTTTTTGCGCCAAATGGAGACATTTACTTTTCAGAAAGAGACGGACGTGTATGGAAAATTGAAAATTTTGGAGAGGCCAAAGTAATCCAAACATTCCCAAAGAGCGGATCATATGAGGGAGGAACGCTTGGTCTTGCATTACATCCAAATTTTGAAGAAAATAAGAAAATTTACATTTATCAAACAAATTTAGAACTAGAATTTTTCCAAAACAAAGTTTTTAGCTTTACAGTTGACGGAGATGAACTAATAGATATGCAGACAGTGATAGATGACATACCAGGTGCTCCATGGCATGACGGTGGAAGAATTGCATTTGGTCCTGATGAAAAACTGTACATAACAACAGGTGATGCAGTTAATCCTGGATGGTCACAAGATTTATCATCTTTGGCAGGAAAAATTTTAAGAATTAATCAAGATGGAACCATACCTGATGACAATCCATTTGATTCAAGTACAATTTTTTCTTATGGTCATCGTAATCCACAAGGAATTGCATGGAATGAAGATGGTTTGCTTGTATCATCAGAACATGGTCCATCTGGAGAGATGGGGTATGGTCATGATGAGATTAACGTAATTGTAAAGGGGGAAAATTATGGTTGGCCAAAAGTTGTAGGTGATTCATCGGATGATAGTTATGTAAATCCAATTATTCATAGTGGGGAACAAACATGGGCACCAAGCGGAATGGTGTTTTACAGTTCAGATAAAATTTCTAGTTTAGAAGGAAAGTTTTTGGTTGGAGCACTAAGAGGAGAACATCTGATGGTGTTAGATATTGCAAATGATGGTTCATTAATCAGTGCAGAAAAAATGTTTGAAGGTGATTTTGGTAGAATTCGTACCGCACAGATTGATCCTGATGGAGTTTTGTATTTACTAACAGCAAATGGAGACAATGATAAGATAATTCGTATCTCTGAAGCACCGCTAGAAGAGGTTACAAAATTTACGTCTAATGAGTCTGGAGATAATCTAACTATAGTGTATGCGATAGTTGGAATTGTTATTGTAGGAGTAATAACTGCTATTGTAATAAAACGAAGAAGATGATTATTCTCCTTCCAATTCTTTTACTTTAGCAAAACAAGTTTCAGCTTCATCATTTTGTTCTTTATGTTTTAATAATTCACCTTTGTTATACCATGCATCTGCATAACCAGGTGATATTTCAATTGCCTTTTCATAACTAGATATTGCATCATCATATTTTTCTAATTGTGTTAGCGCAACACCACGATTATACCAGATAAGAGAATCATTACCATCAATAGTTGCTGCTTTATCATAACATGTTACAGCATCATCATATTTTTCTAATTCTACTAGTGAAATTCCTTTGTTTAGATAAATTTCAGAAGTTTCTACAATTTTTAGAGCCTTATCGTAAAATTCTATAGCTTCTTTATATTCATCATAATCTGCTGAAAGAATTCCTTCACTGACCAAGGCCTTGGCATCTGCCTCTGTTAATCCCATCACGATTAATTATCGCAATTTTAGATAAACATTTCTAGGATTTTTTCTTACGTACTGGGATTCTTTTACATTTATGAGGACGACCAGTGTTTTTATCAATTGGGATAAATTTTCCCTCTTCTGTTTTGAAATCTTGATCAAAGTAAATTTTCCCTCCACATCCCTTATCACAACTATTAATTTTTTGATTTGAATAATCTGAGAATTTTATTCTTTCAGGCAGTTTATCCTTATCACAAGTGGTACAGAACTTACCACTCATTCTATCATTGCATTTTGGACAAAATTTCATTGGCTAGAATTGTAATCCTGATTAATTTTATAGATTAAAACTATAGACATAGGTCCTGATTCTTGATTGTAATAACTAGGTGATGCATATACTAAATAGAATGGATCATTTTCAGGATCTTTAAATTTTAGGTCATGGAGATAAACTGGAATTAAACCATCTCGATATTCATCAAAACTTCTACCAGTATTAGGTTCAACATATTTGTAAATTGAAAATGGAGTTAACATTCCTAATGTACTATTCTCCATGAAAAATTTAGTTGGAGTGATATTATCATTTTCTACCATTTTAGAAACTTGGTGATTAGAAATTTTTGCAAACCATGTTTTTTTACTTTCATCACCACCACCCTCAAGTGTATGAAGAGGTATGCTAGAACGCTCAGTGTAAAATCTTTCACCTGCTAAATAAATTATCAAGTAATCAGCATCCATACCTTTTGTAATAGGATTACAACTTTGTTCCGGAATACCAAGCCTTTGTGATTCTGCTTTGAAGATTTGTTTGCAAGTTTCACTGTATTTTTCAAGATATTTCTGATCGAATTCATCACTTAATGTTCCACCAAAAGCAAGAATTGTTTCTTGCCCTAAGTAATCAGATACATCCCGAGTATAGTCAGAACTTAGTATATTCCAAGAGTTTTCAGGAGGAGTAATCAACGTATATGCCAGTTTTTTTATCTGCCAATCAATCAGCGTTGCATTATCAGCTAGAGTTGTGCGTTCACTTAGCGTAGTAA
This sequence comes from Nitrososphaerota archaeon, assembly GCA_018647405.1. Lineage (GTDB taxonomy): Archaea > Thermoproteota > Nitrososphaeria > Nitrososphaerales > Nitrosopumilaceae > Nitrosopelagicus. The sequence continues at coordinate 2,970 of JABGTD010000022.1, forward strand.
TCCAATATCCATAATCCCACCAAGATGCAATAACTGCATCTTCAGGAGTATTTTCTTTTACCCAAAGCATGGCATCTTTCCAATCATTAGATGCAAAATTAGTGAATTGTGAACCACCATTTAATATGGATGGGGGGAAATCAGCCCATGATAACCAAGTATTATTTTCAGGCATAGTTACAGGAATAATGAACAAAATAATAATTGCAATTGGAAATATTAATTTTGTAATATGTTGTTTATTCTGTTCAAATATTTTTTGTGTTAAAATTGTTAGTCCAATTGAACCTAAAATTATAATTGCAATTGATGCAAATAGTTCTAATCTAACAAATGCCGAACTAACATAAATAGCAATAATGCTAGTAAATATAGCAAAAATTCTCATGTCAATTTTTAAATTAATTGTTTTTTTGGAGAAAAGAAACCACATTCCAATTACTGCAAATATAAGAAAAAGTGATAAAAATGTAAATGATAGTGTTATGCTAGTAGTCATATGTTCAGCTACAGAATCAGTTAGATTATCTTGAGCAGTTAAGAAAGGATTTACAGCATTAAGATATCTAAAAGAAGGTAGCCCAATTATGCCAGAATTTACTATTCCTATGCCTGATGCAACAAATGAAATTAGAAGAATTGCACAATTACGAATTTTTGTGCATTCATTACTAAATTTCATAACAATACCAGAAATTATTATAAAGATTGTGGGTAGAAGAATTGCTAATCCAGCATATCCAATTATGAATGTAGAAGTTCTTTCAAACATTAAAGAAAATATTATTAACGAAATTGAAAATGAAGGTGCTGCCCACATTATGAAATTATCTTTATTTTTTAAAAATGGTAATGCAAAATAAAATAATACAATAGGTATTACAAAGAACAGAATTCCACCCCATGCAGATAATCCTAATGATAAAAATAATCCAGCTAAAATTAATTTAATAAAAGAAATTTTACCTTTATTGAATTTCATTCCTGAAACAAAAAGATACATTGCTAAAAATGCAAATAATAGTCCTAAAGGTTCAGATTTAAACCAACCAATTAAACCTCGAGAAAAGATTGGAATTGAGATTGAAAAAATTAATGCAGCAAACAATCCAGCAGTTGTTCCAGCTAAAACACGAACAAATGCAAAGACTGCAAGTGCGGTTAAAGAACCAAAAACTAACGGCAAAAGTACCGTGAAATCATAAACAGATGAACCAAAATTAAAGATTGGATATAGAGAAGCAGCAGTAAGATGTAAAGTTACTTGAGATGTTTCAGATACATTTCTACCAAATGGATGCCAACTTTTTTCATCAATCCAATTAAAATATGCATCAGTACCATTTTCTAAAATATATTCAGTTGCACGAAAATTAAAAAATGGATCAAATTCAAATAATTCAAAACCGTATGATGCAGGCGTGGAACGAATCATCATTGAAATTGATACAGATAATGTTAATACTCCAATTACAAGTAAA
>JABGTD010000068.1 GCA_018647405.1 Nitrososphaerota archaeon
AACAACAACAAGTCATTGACTTGAGTAAACCAATAGTTGTTGATGGTACAAATTTGATTGCAGGAAGACTTGCATCAAATGTTGCAAAATTATTAAGAAAAGGAAATAGAGTTTCAGTAGTTAATTGTGATAAAATAATGATGAGTGGAAAAAAATCAAGCATTGTTGGAGAGTATAGAGAATTTTTAAAGATTAACAGTATCATCAATTACAAACATGGGCCAAAACATCCTAGAAGACCAGATACAGTAATTGCAAGAATGATTAGAGGAATGCTTCCATATGAAGACAAACCATCTGGAAAAACTGATTTATCACGATTGAGAACCTACATTGGAGTTCCAAAAGAAGTCAAAGGTCTAGAAAAAATTCAATTTGAAAAAGCAAAGATAAGACACGATACATCAAGATATACAACAATGGCAGAAATAAGTAGATACATCGGAGGAACCAACTTTTGATTCCTAAGACAGAGATTTACTATGCATCAAGAAAAACATCTAGTGCACACGTATACATCACAAAAGGTGTAGGAAAAATTAGAATCAATAACATTCCACTTGAAATGATTGAGCCAGAAGCTTCAAGAGAAGTAATTCTAGCACCATTAGAAATTATTGGTGAAGAGATTAGAGATAAAGTTGACATTTCAATCAGAGTTAGAGGTGGAGGTTTCATGGGACAAGCATATGCATCTGCTACTGCAATGACAAGAGCTTTAATCGGTTGGACAAAATCTAAGAAAGAACCAAAAGATCACCCATTTAATAAAACAACACGTCAACAATTAAAAGAAAAAATTGCAGACTATGATAAATATTTGATCAGTGGAGATGCAAGAAGAAAAGAACCAAAGAAATTTGGCGGCCCTGGTGCACGAAGAAGAAAACAAAAATCATACAGATAGTCTTATCAGTAAAATTTTTTGTATTTATTCAAAAATTGATATTCTAGAAGAATTTTTTTCAAAATATTCTATTTTTTCATCTTCTTTAAGAGTAAGATCAATATCATCTAATCCTTCTAATAACCTGATTTTCCTATGTGAATCAATTTCAAAATTTATAGATTCATCACCAAAAGTGATTTTTTGTGAGTTTAAATCAAGTTCAATTTTATCTTTGTATAGTAATAATTTTTTAATTTTTTCAATATCTAAAATAATAGGTAAAACTCCATTTTTGAAGCAATTACTGTAAAAAATATCTGCAAATGAAGGAGATATGATTACATTAAAACCAAAATCTTTCAATGCCCAAACAGCATGTTCTCTTGAAGAGCCACAACCAAAATTTTCATTTGTGATTAGTATTTGAGAATCATTATATGTTGGATCATTTAAAATGAAATCATTTTTTTTCTGTCCATCATGATCAAATCTCCAATCATAAAATAAAAATTTTCCAAATCCAGATTTTGTAATTAATTTGAGGAATTGTTTAGGAATTATTTGATCAGTATCGACATTTGCTTTATCAAATGGAGTGATAATGCTGACAATTTTGGTGAAAGGTTTCAAAATTTAACAAAACTCCCTGACATCGACAAAATGACCAGCAATGGCAGAAGCGGCAGCCATAACAGGACTTACAAGATGAGTTCTACCACCAGAACCTTGTCTTCCTTCAAAATTTCTATTAGATGTACTTGCACAACGTTCACCGGGTTTTAAAATATCAGGATTCATTCCAAGACACATACTACAACCAGACTCTCTCCACTCAAAATTTGCATCTTTGAAAATTTTATCTAATCCTAATTTTTCAGCTTCTAGTTTGACCATTTGTGAACCTGGAACAACCATTGCACCAACATGAGAGTTAACTGTTTTACCATTTACAATTTCTGCCGCATCCTTCAAATCTTCTAAACGTGCATTTGTGCAAGAACCAATGAAAACTCTATCAACAGGAATTTCTACAATTGGAGTATCAGGTTTTAGATCCATATACAATAATGCCTTTTTTGCACTTTCAATTTGTATTTCATTATTCTGACCAAATTCTTCAGGAGTAGGAATTTTTCCAGTTACATCAGATACCATTGCAGGATTTGTTCCCCAACTTACTTGTGGTTCAATTTTATCCACATCAATTGTAAAACTTTTATCAAATTTTGAGTTAGTATCAGACATGAGATTACTTTTCCAATAATCAACTAATTCATCATAATTTGTTGGAGTATATTTTCGATTATTAAGATAATCAAATGTTTTTTCATCAGGTGCAATTAGACCAGCTCTAGAACCAGCCTCAATAGACATATTACAAATTGTCATTCGTTGTTCCATTGATAAATCACTAATTGCATCACCATGATATTCTAATACATGTCCAGTACCGCCGTCAGTTCCAATCTGTTTGATAATACTTAGAATTATATCCTTAGAGGTAACTGCAAATGGATTTTTACGCTTACCTGTGGCTAAAATTTCAAAGGTTTTTGGTTTTTCAAGCCAAAGTGTTTGAGTTGCAAGAGTGTGTTCAACTTCACTTGTTCCAATACCAAATGCAAATGCACCAAATGCACCTTGTGTAGATGTATGGCTATCACCACATACTATTGTACTACCTGGTAAAGTTATCCCTAATTGAGGCCCTATTACATGCACAATTCCCTGATTAGGATCATTAATTCCAAATAGCTTTATTCCAAAATCCTTACAGTTCTTTTCCAGAGTTTTAATTTGAGTTGAAGAAGTTTCATCAATCATTGGTAAACTCCTATCAGTAGTAGGAACATTATGATCAATGGTAGCCACAGTTAGATCTCGACGTCTAACATCTCTGTTATTTGCACGCAATCCATCAAAAGCCTGAGGAGATGTTACTTCATGAATTAGATGACGATCAATGTAAATTAATGATGGTTCATTTTCTCTTTCAACTACAACATGAGAATTCCAAATTTTCTCAAATAATGTTTCAGTCATTTATTATATTCACTTTTTATATTTAAAAAGACCACCAGCAGCAATAATTTTCGCTATTATTTCCGAGAAAGGCTTCATAGCATATGTTTCATTTTTTGTAATGTTTTTTATCTCATTTTTTTCAATATTGATTTCTAGTTGATCAGAATTTGCTATTTTTCGATATGTTTCGTCATCAACTTCTATTGGAAGTAAAAATGCACCATCAACAGAGTTTCTATAAAATATTCTTGCAAAAGATGTAGCAATTACCGCCTTTATTCCACATGTTGAGAGTGCAATTGGTGCATGTTCTCTTGAAGAACCACAACCAAAATTTTTTCCTGCAACAATAAAATCACCATCTTTAACTTTTGATGGAAATTCAGGATCAAGTCCTTCCATTGCATGGGTAGCTAATTCATTATAATCATGGATTTTTAGATATGTTCCAGGAATTATAACATCAGTATCAATATTATCTCGTTCGTATTTTATTACATTACCAATCAATTCAAATCCCTCGGATCAGTTAATTTTCCAGTTACAGCTGATGCAGCAGCAACTTGTGGAGAAGCAAGATATGTTTGAGATTCCACATGACCCATCCGGCCTGGAAAATTTCTATTTGTTGTACTAACACAAATTTCATCTTTTGCCAATACCCCCATATGAGCACCACAGCATGCACCGCATGTAGGCGGACCTACAGTTGCACCAGCATCTAAAAATATTTCAATTAATCCATCTTTTACTGCTCTCTTGTAGATTGAAATTGCTGCAGGTAATACTTCAGTTCTTATTTTTACTTGTCTTCCCTTAAGGATTTTAGCAGCAGCTAAGAGATCCTCGTATTTTGCACCAGTACAAGAACCAATGTATGATTTATCTAATTCAGTAGAGGATAATTCTCTTGCAACAGTAATGTTGTCAGGTGAAAATGGTTTTGCAACAGTAGGTTCCAATTCAGATGCGTCATACTCAAAAATTTTTGAATAATCAGCATCTGCATCTCCATGAAATTCAGAAACATTAGTTGCACCTCTTTGAGTTAGATATTCAACTGTTTTTTCATCAGATTCAATAATTCCATTTTTTGCACCAGCTTCAGTAGTCATGTTGGTTAATGTCAATCTACTTTCTATAGACATTTCATCAATTCCGGTTCCACCGAATTGCATAGTATTGTATGCTCCACCATCATTTCCAATATCACCAATAATTTTGAGTATGAAATCTTTAGCCATCACATGTGGAGGTAATTTTCCATTAAGTTTGAAATAATATGTTTCAGGTACTTTGAACCAAATTTCTCCATTTAGTAATACATATGCAACATCAGTATGACCCAATCCACAGGCAAATGCACCCAATGCACCAGTAGTATTAGTGTGAGAATCACCACCAACATAAACATCACCAGGATTAACCAATGCCTCTTCATGAGATAATGTATGACATATTCCATATTGACCCATTCCATACTTGAAATGTTTTTTGATATTATATTTTTTTGAGAAATTAGATAATTTTACAATATTTTCTGCAGAGATTTTTTCTGCGGATGGAACAAAATGATCTTCAGCAATCCAAACTTTTGTTGGGTCATGTAATTTTGATGTATCAATTCCTTGTTTTTGCAATTTATCAAAAACTTTCAAAACTCCTGGTCCTGAAACATCATGAACCATAACCTTATCGACTTTAGCAAAAACAATATCATCTGGAGAAACAGTGCTTTTACCAGAAGCACGAGCTAGTATTTTTTCAGTTATGTTCATAAACGACAATGCCATCAATTGAGATTAAAAGCTTTTCAGAACAATAATTAGAGAATAATATGTAAAATAACTATGAATTTGACAGTAATCCCATTAACTTCAGAGAAAAAGGATGGTGAATTTTGCTTTTTTGATGAACTGAGGAAGATAATTGATCATAGTAAAGTTGTAATCAAAGAAGGAGATGTATTAGTAATCTCAAGTAAATTTATCTCAAATTCACAAGGGCGTATTTTAAAGATAGAAAAATCAAAAGTTTGTGAAAAAGCAAGAAAAATTGCAAGAAAATTCAATACCAGTGAGAAATTTATGGAAATTGTTTTTAGAGAATCAGATAAAATTTTAGGAGGAGTTGTAGGATTTGCCATGGCATCTACAAATGGAATATTGGCACCTAACGCTGGAATTGATAAATCAAATTCCACAGGAACAAAAGTTATTTTGTATCCTAATGAACCATACAAATTTGCTGAAGAATTAAAAAGAAAAATTTTTCTTGAAATTAATTTACATGTTGGGATAATCATAGTTGATAGTAGATTGATGCCTGCCAGAATTGGTACAACAGGGGTTGCAATAGCATGTGCAGGAATAGAACCAACAAAAGATTTACGTGGAGAGAAGGATTTGGATGGAAATCCACTTAAAGTTACATTCCAAGCAACTGCCGATAATTTAGCATCAATTGCAAATCATAAGATGGGAGAAGGTGATGATCTACATCCAATAGCAATTGTCAGAGATTCAGAATGTGAATTAACAAATAGACAAATTGTTTCTGAAGAAATGATAATTCCTTATGAGCAATGTGTATACATTAGAAGTTTTTCTAGTTAACCCATTCCAAGTTTACGAAGCATGCCTTGCATTTGTCTGCCTTTTGATGCCTTCATCATTGTTTTTGAGTTTTTGTAGTTTTTTATTAATTCCTTAACTTCATGTTCAGGCCAACCAGAACCTCGTGCAATTCTTTTGATTCTGGATGAGTTGAGTAAATCAGGATCAGCTTTTTCTTTTGTATTCATACTTTGAATAATATATCGCCATTTGTCCATTCTTTTTTCCATCACTTCAAGTTGATCTTCTTTCACCATTCCTGATAACCCAGGCATTGTTTCCATTAAACTTTGAAGAGAACCAACTTTAGTTACTTCTTCTAATTGGTAAAAGAAATCCTCCATATTCATTTTACCACTTGTTATTCTTTTCATACGAACTTCATCTGCCTCATTACCAAGTCGTTTTGCAAGATCAAGTACTGCTTGAACGTCACCCATACCCAAAAGTCTACCAACAAATCTAGTAGGTGAAAACTGTTCTAGATCATCAATTCGTTCACCAGTTCCAACATACATTACTTGTGCACCGGTTGCTGCTGATGCTGCAAGAGCCCCACCGCCTTTTGCTGAACTATCAAGTTTAGTAATTACTATACCACCAACTGGAACAATTTTGTTAAATGCCTCTGCTTGTGAAAAACACTGTTGACCAATTGTACCATCAATTACTAATAATGCTAAATCAGGATCAGATACTTTAGAAATTTCTGTCATTTCATCTAAAAGATCTTTTTCTTCTTTATGACGTCCAGCAGTATCAATCAATACTATATCGATATTTGAATTTTCAAAATGCTTTAAACCATTTTTTACAATTTCAGCTGCATTTTTATTATTTTCTTCACCATAAACTTCAACATTAGATTTTTCACAATTTGTTCTTAATTGAACCAATGCACCAGGTCTATAGGTATCAGCACCAATTGCAGCAACACGATATCCTTGTTTGGTAAGAAATTTTGCTAGTTTTGATGATACAGTAGTTTTACCACTTCCTTGAATTCCAAGCATCAAAACTTTATTAATTTTTCCAGATTTGAAATGAAACTCAGTATCATTTCCTAATAATTTAGATAATTCATCGTACAGGATTTTAACAATGTGATCTTTTCGTGATAATCCAGGTGGCGGAGTTTCATTGATACAACGTTCTTGAAGATTTTTTGTAATTTCAAGAACCAATTTTACATTTACATCAGATTGTAAAAGTGAACGTTGTACATCCTTTGCTAATTCTTTGATTAATTCTTCATCGATTCCAGAAGAGCTAACAATTTTTTTAATTGCGGTTCTTAAACCATCTTTTAGATTATCAAGCATTATCTTTTAATTTCACATCCAATATTTCAAATCTTCCCCTATAACCATCCCATTCAGTACTGTAATCTTGAATAAACAATGATTTTTCAAATAAAGGACAATTTATTACAAATGTTTCAGCCTCTCCGCCTTCAAAATTCAGATTGAATCCAAATTTTTTTTGTAATTTTTCAAGAGTTTCTAATCTATTTTTATCAATTATTTGTCCAAGCCATGAATCATTCAGACCATCAGAACTCACACTGGAAATAATATATTCAAAATTTTCTTCCAATAATTTTTTCATATATGATTCAGGTTTTGTATTCCATAAGGGAGATATAATTTCTAAATTATTTTTTTCACAAATTGAAGAAAAGTTATCCTTTTGATATTTACTGAGAATTCCACCATGTACAATTCCTTCAATAGAGTAATTTTCTTTTGCACGAGTAATCAATTTATCAAGTTTTTCAAATTCAGCCTTAGTATCAATGGATGAAATTTCTTCAATTAGTTGTGGAATTTTCATAGATTCAGCTTGTAAAGAAGTGAATTTTATATTTGGATGATGAAGTAAGTGACTTTCACTAGAATGAGGATATAATGTCAGTAACACATCAACCGAATGGGATAATTTTTTTGCAAGATAAATCGCATAAGTACTATCTTTTCCACCAGAAAATAATGCAGCTAATTTCATTTTAAAATAAAAAATAGGATGCCTCAATACTCATAATCTTCATCAAAAATCAGTTGGCTTTTCCAATCATCATTAGCATCCATTTAGGATGTTTTTATTCGCATGATTTTAGTTCTTCCCATAACATTCCAATATTCAATATCTTGACCTTGTTCTAATTTTCCTTCAACTTCTTCATCAACCATTTGTATGTCAACCGTTTCAAATGTTTCCCCATCCATAACTTGAATTTCAGAACCAGTCATTGAAATGATTTGGCCAACTCTTTTATCAATTAGTGGTACGTGGATTTGCATACTTACAGGACCTACGTGCGGACGCTTTGCGCCATCAAAAACACCTACTCCAACAATTCGTGCTTTTGCTGCACCATGTTTTCCAGGTTTACTTGTATCATATTCAGATATTCTACAAGGCTCACCGGTAGGTTGATCACCAACAGGCAATAAAATGTAAGAACCAATTTTTAATGATCCTAAATCAGAAGGTTTGCTCATAACAAAATAATTTCTGAGGGGTATTTACCTTTTTTTATTTCATTGTTTCAAGAATTGAGAGGCTAACAAGATTATTCATAACAATTCCTTTTCTACAAATATCACGTCTAGTTTGTTCACAATATTTGTTATCACTTTGATGACTCTTGTCACTTGAAATTTCTAACATTACTATATGATCGCTATATGGAAACGCAAATTTTGGAGATTCTTTTGATAATAATTTCATATTTCCAAATCCAGCACGGCATACTTTTTCCCTTCTAGCAACATGTGCTGATACATCTCTAAGATCATCTTTTGAATCACCATATTCAAGATAATAAATTGAAACGAAATTTGTTTTTTCATTTATTGGTCTATCAAATATAGTATCATCTAATTTAAAGAGAAATGACGGCTTGTCGGTATTTTGAGAGAGGATTTCTTTTGAAATTTTTTCATGATTTTTGAATTTAGCCAATATGTAATGGTTTGAGGAGGTTAGAAAGTACGGTTTGCTATCATCAGAAAAGGTTGCGGTGACAAAATAGAGAGATTCTATATTTTTAGATGAAACCCAACGATCCTTGAGTTCGATTGAATCATGATCGTGAAGATAAGGTGAACAAACATAGCCACCGAAAGTTTGAGAATTATTACTCATAAATCTTAAAACTTTGGAAAGTAATTAAATTGTTCAAAATTGTTCAAAATCGAGCAAAACTAATAATTAATAAATAAAAAAAATATCAAAAAAGATGTCCCCACTTAGCTCAGCCTGGTAGAGCTTCCGACTGTAGTTGTCGGCTTAGGGCTGAATAACAGTAGTCTACTAGGCATACAGAAATCGGGTTGTCGAAGGCTCAAATCCTTCAGTGGGGACCATTATTTTTTAATTAAG
>JABGTD010000069.1 GCA_018647405.1 Nitrososphaerota archaeon
AACTCCAATGTTAACATCACTAACACTACTCAACTATGTTGAAGTTGACACTGAAGAAGAAATGTTAGGATATGGAATCAGTATAATCCTACTCAACATTGGAATGTACTTTGTAGCACCGGCAGCAGCAATCATTGCAATAAAGAATAGAATAAATCGCAATTAAGTTATATATTCAAAGTATTGACTATCGTTATGAACATTGAATATGAGGAATTTGACAGTATCGAAGATTTGCTATTGTATCTCTCATCTGTTGCACCACCAATGAAAAACTTTATGCCAATCAATTCTTACAAAGGATTCATTTGCTCTTTCATTCCATTAAGTCAATCTGGCGGTGATCTATTTCTAATGTTATACGCAAAAGGTGAACTTGAAACAGGAATTCATGAATTTGATATTAAAACTCGTTCAGTTACTAAAGTTGAAGCAATTGAACGTGCAGACAAGACATACTTTATTGTGATGACACCAAAAAGAAACACAATTGCAGATAAAGCAATTGAAAATCTATAATCTACTTTCTTTTTTTAAATTTTCCTAATTTTATCAATCCAATTAAAATACATAGAATACTAATTAGCATTCCAACTATTCCAAACAAATAATGTCCCATGATAAAGCCTGCAATTATTGTAATTACAAATAATGCCGATCCAAAAATAAATGAAATAATTATTACGAGTAAATTTGCTTTATCTAATTCCATGAGAAAACTTCTAGAGTTTCTTTGTAATCATTTTTTGTGAAGTAACTGATCTACTTCTGGAATATTTCTCAATTATTTCCTCTGGTGTTCTTCCATTGAATAGATCTTTACACAATCCTCTCAAATATCTCATAATTGCCCATGTTCCCGCTTTGAGTATTCCGTACATGAAAATCTTCATTGGTGGTCCATATGTTTTATTTCTCAATATGATAGGGATAATGTCATTAATTACGCGTAGATTATTTTCCCAACATCTCCAGAATAATGTAAATTGTGCTTCATTCAAGTTTCCGAAATGCATTGAATTTTTCTCACTAAAGTCTTGGTAAAGAAGTGGTGCAACCAATCCTCTAAAGTTCATTGTTCTAAAATCATTCATCATATCAATTGTAAATTGACTATCATCAGGTGTTTCATCTGGCCATCCAATAATTATTGTCGCAGCTGGGAACCAATGATTATCATTAAGTATTTGTGCTCCTTCTCTAACAACACTTCCCCATTCTTCGGTAGCAAATGGTCTTGTTTTAACACCTAGGTGTTTCTTAACCATTGAAGGTGATACTGTTTCAATACCTAGATTAGTTGCAAGCCATCTACCTGTCTCATGTTGTCTGTTAACATCCGCAATGTTTCTCATTAATTGAGGATCTGCAGCAACAGCTGAAAATGTCATGTGTGTTGTACCGATAAAGTTTGCACCCATACCTTTGAGACCTTTCCATAAATCTGTAATTGCATCTCTATTTGGAATAAAATCTTTATTGTCACATCCATAAAGTAACATTTCATCAGAATGAAGCCAAACTGAGTCAAATCCATAATCTAAGTTAATTTTTGCTTCTCTTTGCAATCGCTCTATTGATAGGTCTTTTTTAGAACGTTTGTTAACATCACAGAAATCACATCCTCTTCCACATCCTCTCATTGCTTCAATGAGTGAATTAACAGTTGGTTTTGTAATTTCTGGAATATTTTGTATATTTTTAACAAAACAATGCATTAGTTCGGGAGCATCACCCTTTTCTAAATCATGAAATAAATCTAATGCAAGTTCATCTGCTTCACCTACTACTACTGTGTCAATTCCATGTACTTTCATTCTATCTGATTTTGCTAATTCCCATGCACCATTTCCTCCTACTACAACTTTGAAATCATATTTCTTTTTTAATTGAATTATTTCTGCACACATTTTTTTAAATTTCATTGCAACGTATGATAATTTTTCTGGAGCCATTGTTGTTGTAACTGGAGCCATTCCTAAAGGATCCATTACATTAATTCCAACTATTTTGGTATCAGGTCCTATTGATTTTGATAGATGTTCTGGATTTGCAACAAGGATGTCTTTTTTATCATAACCTTGATGCAATGCACTCTCGACTCTTCTTAGTCCAACTTGTGCAACTTTTGCTTCACCTGTGATAGGATCAGTTTCTACTGCTGGACAGAATACCTTATCAAAAACCCACTCTGGAAGAACTTCGTATGGACCACATGCAATGAATCCATAAAGAAAATTACCTCTGTAATTTGTCATTAAACTTCTATCTGCTGTTAATACGATTCTTTTTCCAGACAACTCTAACCTCTCCCTCTACCTATGATATATATCGTTTACGAGATTTTTTAAGACCAAATTTGATAATTCTTTATTTTCTATTGATTTGATTTACAATTTTTGCAGCAGCAGCACCAGCTCCAATCCCGTTATCTATATTCACTACTGTTAATCCTAATGAGCAACTTTGTAACATTGATGCAAGAGCTGCAATTCCTTTTTCACCATAACCATATCCAATTGATGTTGGAACTCCTATTATTGGAACATTCACTGTAGATGAAACTACTGATGCCAATGCACCTTCCATTCCTGCAACAACAATTATTGCATCTACTTCTGCTTTAACAAATTCCTTCAAAACTGGGAATAACCTATGTAATCCTGCAATTCCTACATCATAACTGGTGATACAACTACAACTCATTGATTCACACATTAATCTTGATTCTTCTGCTATTCCAATATCTGATGTTCCTGCAGTGATAATTCCAATTTTCCCTTTTGTCTTTTTTAATGGTTTTTTGTAAACCAAAATTGTTGTACAATTTTGTCCTGTACTAACTTTCAAATCATTTTTTTTACAATAATTACATATGTCTTGAAAATTTTTCTTTGGAATTCTTGAAACTACTATTGAATTTGTTTTCTTTAGAACATTTTTTATAATTTTTTTTACTTCAGAATTTTCTTTTCTTTCTGCAAATATTACTTCTGGAACTCCTTTCCTAACCTCTCTTCCAAGATCAATTTTAGCAAAATTTTCAATTTCTTCTATTGAATATAGTGATAATTGTTTTTTTGCTTCATTTACAGATATTTTCCCATTTTTTACTGAATCTAAAATATCTGAAACATTCATGATATTCTAAAATTAACTTGGTTTAAAAAATTATTTAAAATTCAACACCTGATAATGCATTTTTGACACTATCGATGCCTTTGTTAAACCACTGTTTTTCTTCATCGTTTAATTCTAATTCGATTATTTTTTCAACGCCGTTCTTTCCAATTACTGCTGGAACGCCTATTGAGACATCTTTTTGTCCATATTCTCCATCCAAATTAGTTGAGACTGGAATCACTTGTTTCTTATCTTGTACTACTGATTCTATCATTGCTGATATTGCATTACCAGGTGCATGGACTGTTGCACCCTTTAATTTGATTACTTCTGCAGCAACATTTTTTGTTGCAGTGAAAATTTCGTCAAGTTTTTCTTTTGCAAGTATTGTTGGTAATGGAATTCCTGAAACTGTTGCGAATCTTGTTAACGGTAGCATATTTTCACCGTGCTCTCCAATCACTAACGCTTTTGTTGATTCACGGGAGTATCCTGTTGCTTCATGTATGAATTGTTTGAATCTTGACAAGTCCAACATTCCACCCATTCCGAAAACTCTACTTCTATCAAATCCTGAAGTTTTGTATGCAATTTGTGCCATTGGGTCTAATGGATTTGTTACTGGAATAATCATTGCGTCATCTGCAAATTTCTTAATATTTCCAACAACGTCTTTCACAACTCCTGCATTAATTTTTAATAAATCCATTCTTGTCATACCTGGTTTTCTTCCAGCTCCAGCAACTACGACCACAATTTTTGAACCTTTCATATCCTCATAATTACTTGAACCCTTTACGTTAACGTCAATTCCTTGTTCAGATAACATGTGATTTAGATCCATTGCTTCGCCCTGTGGTAATCCTTCTGCAATATCTAAGAGTAAAATTTCATCGTCTAATTTTCTTAATGCTGAAAATAATGCTGCATCCCCGCCTACTTTGCCTGCACCAATTATCGTAATCATGAATGAATTTCAAAATATTCAATAATTAAATCTATGTTGGATGCATATTTACAAACAGATTTTTATGCATTTTTATCATTTTATCGACATGGTACTTTTCATAGATTGTCAAGTTGCTGGGATCTCAGGTGATATGATATTATCGTCATTAGTGGATCTTGGTGCAAATAAATCAAAAATTATCGAAGGAATAAAAAAATCTGCAGATCTCTTAGATGGAACAACAATTAAGAAATTAGATTTTGTTAAAGTTCAAAAAAATGGTAAATCTGCCACACAATTAATTTTAGAAATTGATGAAAATATACACGAAAGAAAGGGCATTGATATGAAAAAATGTATCGAATCAGCTTCTGAGAAATTAGAATTATCAAATATTGCAAAAGAATTTGCAGTAAAATCAATTAACACATTGATAACTGCAGAATCAAATGTTCATGGTGAAACTGAATCTTCAGTTCATTTTCATGAAGCTTCAAGTGTTGACACTATAGTTGATATCATTGGAACTGCTATTGCACTAGATGATCTAAATTTGTTTAATGAAGAAATATCCTGTTCACCTGTTGCGATAGGTGGTGGAACTGTATCCTTTTCTCATGGAACTACCTCAAATCCTGCATATGCAGTAACTGAAATTTTCAAAAATTCAAAAATAATTATTAAAGGTGGTCCTGTGAATGAGGAACTAACAACTCCAACTGGGGCTAGTATTTTGGTTAATCTAGTTTCTTCATGCAATGAATTTTTTGTAGATATGAGTATAGATTCTGTTGGTTATGGATCTGGAACAAAAGATTTTGATACATTTGCAAATGTTCTAAAATTAATTCAAGGTAGATCTAATGAAACTCTTACAAAAGATACTGTACAAATCTTAGAAACAAATCTTGATGATGTTTCTGGTGAAGTTATTGCAAATACAATAGAAAAATTAATGGCAAATGGTGCAAAAGATGTAACTGTCAGTCATGCAATTACAAAAAAAGGCAGACCATCACAATTAGTATCTATAATTTGTGATCCAAATAATACAAATTCATTATTAAAAATACTAATTAATGAAACTAGAACATTAGGTGTACGAATTAGAAATTCACAAAGATATGTGGTACCAAGAAAAATTCTTGAATCTATAGTTACACTTGAAAATCAAAATTTTACTATACATTATAAAATATCTGA
Source organism: Nitrososphaerota archaeon (assembly GCA_018647405.1). Taxonomy (GTDB): domain Archaea; phylum Thermoproteota; class Nitrososphaeria; order Nitrososphaerales; family Nitrosopumilaceae; genus Nitrosopelagicus. The sequence goes on from JABGTD010000069.1 coordinate 5,276, forward strand.
TTCTGAACACTTCAAATTAGAATATGATGATGTAAAATCCATATCAAATCAATTGAACCTATCTTTTAATAAAACAGAAGAATTGTTAAGAGAACAGATTAAGAAAAAAAATGACTGATTTAAATAAATTATTGAAATGGTTTGATGATAAAGATAAGGTGTTAGTATCATTATCTGGTGGTGTAGATAGTGCACTTGTAGCATACGCTGCAAATAAAAAATTGGGTAAAAATGCCATCGCTGTAACTGCTGATTACAAAACATTATCTTCTGAAGAATTAGACTCTGCAAAATTAGTAGCTAGTGAAATTGGAATCACTCATCATTTCATTGAATACAGTGAATTGGAAAATGAAAATTTTGTTCAAAATGATAATAAAAGATGTTTCTATTGTCGTGAAGAATTATCTAAAGAATTGATAAAATTATCTGATTCTCTTGGAATTGAAACAATTGTTGATGGAACACAAAGTGATGATATGGGAGATTATAGACCTGGAATCAATGCGTTACATGAAAATGGAATACGTAGTCCTTTGTTGGAAATGAAATTTACAAAAGAACTTGTAAGAAAAACTGCTAAACATGTCGGTCTTTCAATATATGATAAACCATCAAATTCTTGTCTTGCCTCGAGAATTCCTTGGGGTCAAAGAGTCACTGCTGAAAGATTAGTACGAATTGAATTATCTGAAAAAATAATTAAACAAAAAACTGGAATTCAACAAGTTCGAGTAAGAGACATTGATGGATTAGCAAGAATTGAAGTTCAATCCGATAAACTTGCTCTGTTAGATGATGTTCAGATGAAAAATGAAATCTTCTCGAAACTAAAAATGATTGGTTTTTCTGATGTTGAAATTAATCCCAATGGTTATGTTTCTGGAAATTTGAATGTGATCCTTGAAAATTAAATTCTTGGCATAATGCTTAGTCTTGACTTTGCAGATACTGCAATTATTGAAACAATTGCTACTGCTAAGACAATCATGGCAATAGTACCAAATTCTGGAACAACATGTGTTCCTATAATTTCAATTTTTGTATCTCCATTTTTAACAGGTATATTTATTGAACGAAATTGATCTTCTGAATCTATATTTCTGAAATCTGTTTGTATTGGAATTTCCGTATTTCCTTCATACATTAAAACTATGAAATCTATGTCTTGTCCATTATTGTTTATTGAATCAATACTATCTCTTGGTAAATTGATATTCAAATTTCCATCTGAACTAGTTGAAATATTAATTTCTAGTGAAAGATTTTTTTGATTTAAATCCATAGATGATATTATTCCACCTTTCATTGTATATTGAACATCAAATGTTCCTCCTGCTGGAATTTTAACTTCATAATTTGATGTAAATTCTCCTGTTGTATTTTTGAAAAATTCTATATTAAGTTCTGTATCTTGACCTCCATAGCCTGCATTGATTGTAACTGTTCCTTCATTTTGCCATTGTGGCCCTGCTGCTGTAAATGTGTCTGTAAATTTCCCATCTTGTGAAACTTTAACTTGTGATACTTGTAACAAATTCTTTTCAAAAAATACTTGTAATGTTACTGGCATTCCTGGAATAACTTTTTCAATTTGTCCTGTGATTGTAATAACATCCCCTTCTTGATATGCTGTATTATCTGATGTTAGACTGATCTTTTGTGCACCCAATGTTTCCTCTTGCCCAAATGCCATAGGCATAGTTAGTATAACTGTCAAAATTACAAATAAACTAATTTTTTGCATTACTCAAGTCTAATAACATTCTATATTTCTCTTACTGAAAAATAAAAAAAGGAAAAAAGATGAGAATTTAGATTCTTGGCATAATGCTTAGTCTTGACTTTGCAGATACTGCAATTATTGAAACAATTGCTACTGCTAAGACAATCATGGCAATAGTACCAAATTCTGGAACAACATGTGTGCCTATAATCTCGATATCAGTTGTTGTTGAATCAAATGGAATGATTAATTGATTTCCCATTTGATTTGCATCATCACTTTCTTCACCGTTAACTAGAACGAAGAATGTACCATCGTTAAATGGTGTAATGATATCTTCTGAAAGTGTAATGGTTAATTCACCATCATCTTCGGCCATGTGGATTGAGACTAGTAAAGAATCATCGTTTGTTGCAGTAATACTTTCAACCATTCCTCCACTAATGTTATAGTTGAGTTGTTTGGTAAAGTCAGCTGCTTCATGATGTTCTTCATCATCACTGTGGCTTGGAGCTTGTTTTACAAGTCCACCTTCTAAGGTTACAACAATTACATCGTTGATGCCTGCATCACCGTATGTTGCTTTAATTTTGTATTCGCCGTCATATTTCATCAAAGGACTTGCAGTGTTGATACTAAATGCGAAACTTCCATCTGAAGAAGGAGTAAGTTGCTCAATTGTTACAACTCCTGTAGAACCTGTTACAATTAATGTAATTGGTGTTCCACTTCTCATATTTCCAACTTGACCATTTATCTCAATTGTAGAGTTATGATCAAAATTTACACCGTTGGACTCTATTGATAGAGGTACTGGTGTATCTCCGTGTTGAGTTCCCATTGCATCTCCACTGTGGTGGTCTGCAAATGCCTGTGATGCGGCTCCCATACTTCCTACTGCCATAATGGCCATCAAAAGTACGATAGATTGAACGTTCATCTTAAAAATTGTTTTTTCTGCTGATTATTTATGTATATTCGAACTTTTATCTCTGAACTACATTTTTCCAATGAAAATTTGCTTATTCTTTGCTGAAATAATGATAATTGAAGAAATTGCTACTACAAGAATCAATGCTGTAATTGTACCAAATTCTGGAATTACAAATGTTCCTATAATTTCAATTTCTTCAGAACCATATGAGAATGGAATTGTTAAAGTCCAAAACTCTCCAACTGATGATGCATTGTGATTAGTTTCATCTCCATCAACTAGAACAAAGAATCCATTTTCATCGGTATCTATAACTTCTTTTGGTAATGTTATAGTTAGTTCTCCATCACAATCGGTTTTAATTGATATTATCATTGATTTCATTTCAGTATCTGGTGTCATGCCAAGAATTTCTGCACAGGTTAATTCGTAGTTTAACGTATTATCTTCTATTGTAATTGTCTGTGATGCATTTTTGTTTTCTTCCATTGCAAATTCTGGTGTAGTTTGTATTCCTGCAGACATCATTCCTCCGTACTCAAATTGTGTTTGTGTAGAATTGTCTCCATAATTCATCATGATTGTATATGTTCCAGTTTCTTTCCATTTACCGCCTATCGATGTTGAAATAGTTTCAGAAAAACTTCCATCAGTTTGTACATCAACTTGCGCAAAGTGAATCATATTTCCAATTGGACTAACAACTCGAATTATTGCAGGAGTTCCTTCAAGTCTAATATCTACCAGTCCTAAAACCTCCACTGGCTCTCCAGCTGCATATGATTCTTTTTCAGTTGTAACTGTCAATATCTGATTTGACTGAGCAAATGATTCTACACCCAAAAATGGTAATAACATTAGGCTAGCGATTACAAGAACCGAAATCTCTTTTGATTTCAACAATTCTAGAATCCTGAGATCATATTTAACCGGTTTGTGTAAAAAAAACCAATTAGAATAGAAAAAATTTGAAAAATTTCTAATTAAATATATATTGCGCTCATAGAGAATTTGTTCAGTTTGTATCAATACTTCTTTTCAGTAACTAATGTTATGCATGGAGGGTTAAATTAGATGGCTACCAAAAAAAACCCAGTTTTAGTACCCGATCACGTATATGTTCCAAAACATGAAATCATGACAAAAAAAGAAGCTCAAAAAGTTTTAGATGAATTCAATTGCAAACCAACAGAATTACCATTAATCTTTGTAACCGATCCTGCAATTCTTGGACTTGGAGTTAAACCAGGTGATATGATAAGAATTACAAGAAAAAGTGGAACTGCTGGAGAAAGTACCTATTACAGATATGTGGTGGAAACTTAATGGCAGAAAATTATAATCAACGTTGGCCTGTCATTCAAGACATACTTCGAAGAGAAGGAATCGCACGACAACATCTTACATCCTTTGATGAATTTTTAGATAATGGATTACAAAGTATAATTCAAGAAGTAGGACAAATTGAAATTGAAAACGCAGAATATCCTTACAAAATACAACTTGGAAAAATTAAACTCCAACAACCAAGAATGATGGAGTTAGATGGTTCTATTACTCACGTAACACCTGCAGAAGCAAGATTAAGAAATATTTCATATGTTGCACCAATCATGATGGAAGCAAGTGTTGTTGAAGATGGTAAAACTCTTGAAACACGTTTTGTTCACGTTGGTGACATGCCAGTAATGGTCAAATCACATGCATGTATTCTAAATACTTTCAATGATCAAAAATTAATTGATCATCAAGAAGACCCACGTGATCCTGGCGGATACTTTATCATTAATGGTTCTGAAAGAGTTGTAGTTGGGCTAGAAGATCTTTCTTATAATAAAATTATTGTTGATGCAGAAAAAGTCGGAGGAAAAATAGTTCACAAAGCTAAAGTTTATTCTTCTATCATTGGTTACCGTGCAAAATTAGAACTAATAATGAAAGATGATGGAATGATTGTTGCAAAAATTCCTGGCTCACCTGTAGATATTCCTGTTGTAACTTTGATGCGTGCACTTGGTTTAGAATCTGATAAAGATATTGCAGGTGCAGTATCGCTTGTAGATGAAATACAAGATCATTTAGAGGGTTCATTTGAAAAAGCAGGTGACGTTCCAACTTCGAAAGATGCAATTGTTTACATTAGTAAAAGAATTGCACCTGGAATGTTAGAAGAATTTCAGATTAAAAGAGCTGAAACACTTCTTGATTGGGGTCTATTACCTCACTTAGGAAAACATCCTGAAAATAGAAAAGAAAAGGCCCACTTTATGGGTGAAGCTGCATGCAAATTATTAGAACTAAAGTTAGGATGGATTGAACCAGACGATAAAGATCATTATGGAAACAAAGTCATTAAATTTGCAGGTCAAATGCTTGCTGATTTGTTTAGAACTGCATTTCGTAATTTAGTTCGAGATATGAAATATCAATTAGAACGCTCTGGTCAAAAACGTGGAATTAATGCAGTTGCTGCAGCCATAAGACCTGGAATTGTTTCTGATAAACTGAACAATGCCATTGCTACTGGAAACTGGGGTAGAGGACGCGTTGGTGTCACACAATTACTTGACAGAACAAATTATCTCTCAACAATTAGTCATTTGAGACGTGTACAATCTCCATTAAGTAGGACCCAACCAAACTTTGAAGCAAGAGATTTACATTCTACACACTTTGGTAGAATTTGTCCAAGTGAAACACCTGAAGGTTCAAACTGTGGATTAGTAAAGAATTTAGCATTATCTGCAATTATCTCTCAAAATGTTCCATCTGAAGAAATTGTTGAAAAATTATTTGATATAGGTGTATCTGACTTAGTTTCAACATCAAATGATGTAAAGAAAGATGGTACTAGAATATTTGTTGATGGTAAATTAATTGGGTTCCATAAAAATGGACAGAATTTGGTAGAGCAAATGCGTGACTTTAGAAGAAGTTCAAAAATTCATCCACATGTTGGAATATCTATACACAAACCCGAAGAACAAGGTGCAACTCAAAGATTGTATGTTAACTGTAATGCTGGTCGTGTACTAAGACCACTTGTAATAATAAAAGACGGTAAAACTTTACTTTCACAAGATATTCTTGAGAAAATATCTAAGAAGCTTATTTCATGGAATGATCTTGTAAGAATGGGCGTTATTGAATTACTAGATGCAAATGAAGAAGAAAATTGTTATGTAACATTTGATGATAAAAACACAAAAAAATTCACACACATGGAAATTTTCCCATCTGCTATTCTCGGTGCAGGTGCATCAATTATCCCTTATCCTGAACATAATCAGTCTCCAAGAAATACTTACGAATCTGCAATGGCAAAACAAAGTCTTGGATTCTCAACTCCTATGATGAATACTAGCACATATGTTCGTCAACATTTGATGCTATATCCACAAGGCCCAATCGTTTCAACACGTGCAATGAATTTACTTGGAATGGAAGAGAGACCTGCTGGAGTAAATTGTACCGTCGCAGTATTACCGTTTGATGGTTATAATATTGAGGATGCAATTGTATTGAATCGTTCATCTGTTGACAGAGGATTATTCAGAACTTTCTTCTATAGAATTTATGATACTGAAGCCAAACAATATCCTGGCGGAATGAGAGATAACTTTGAAGTTCCAAATGCTGATGATAATGTTAGAGGTTACAAAGGTGAAAAAGCCTATAGAATGTTGGAAGATGATGGAATTGTAGCAACTGAATCTGCTGTCATTGGTGGAGATATTTTAATTGGAAAAACAAGTCCTCCAAGATTTATGGAGGAGTATAAAGAATTTGAAACAAGTGGTCCATACAGACGTGATACATCCGTTGGTGTAAGACCATCTGAACATGGTGTTGTTGACACTGTTGTAATGACTCAATCAAATGAGGGTGGAAAAATGTACAAAATTCGTGTACGTGATATGAGAATTCCTGAAATTGGTGATAAATTTGCATCAAGACATGGACAAAAAGGTGTACTTGGAATTTTAGCAAAACAAGAAGATCTTCCTTACACTGATCAAGGTATTCAACCTGATGTTTTGATTAACCCACATGCATTCCCATCTAGAATGACTGTTGGAATGATGATGGAATCTGTATGTGGAAAGGCCGCAGCCCTTAGAGGAAAACAATTTGACGGTTCTGCATTTGTTGGAGAAAAAATGGATGTTGTAAAAGAAATTCTTGATAAAGAGGGTTTCAAATATTCTGGTAAAGAGAAAATGTATGATGGTAGAACTGGTAAATCATTTGAAGTTGAGACCTTTATTGGAGTTGTTTATTATCAAAAACTTCATCATATGGTAGCTGATAAGATACATGCAAGAGCAAGAGGTCAAGTCCAAATGCTCACAAAACAACCAACAGAAGGTCGTGCTCGCGGTGGTGGGTTAAGATTTGGTGAAATGGAACGTGACTGTCTAATTGCATATGGTGCATCAATGCTTCTAAAAGATAGATTACTAGATGAATCTGATAAGACTGATATTTTACTATGTGAAAAATGTGGATTAACCGGTTATCATGATGCAAGAAAAAGAAAGTTTGTGTGTGCTCAATGTGGTGAAAATGCACCTATATCCTCCGTTTCTGTTGCATATGCTTTCAAATTACTTTTGCAGGAAATTCTCAGTCTTAACATTGCACCACGATTGAAATTAAAGGAGAGGGTATAATGTCCGTTACATCTACCAAATCAATTGAAGGAATTACTTTTGCAGTTTGGTCTCCTCAGGAAATTAGAAAATATTCTGTTGTTGAAATTACACAACCTGAAACATATGATGAAGATGGTATGGCTGTACAAGGGGGATTAATGGATGGTAGACTAGGTGTTTTAGAACCTGGACAAAAATGTCTCACTGATGGTAATACTGCTGCTAGAAGTCCTGGACATTTCGGTCATATTGAATTGGCAGAACCTGTTTTACATATTGCATTTGTTGATAATATCTATAAATTATTACAATCTACCTGCCGTACTTGTGGAAGAATCAAAATGTCACCTGAGGATATCAAAGAATTTTCTAAAATTAAAGAACGTCAAGCATCTTACACTGTCTTATCTCAAAAACGAATTCCAGATCAAATTCAAGAAAAGGCTAAAAAACAAAAGGATTGTCCTCATTGTGGAAAATCACAATATGAGCTGATATTTACAAAACCAACAACCTTCGTAGAAAAAACAGAAATTGGAGAAAATAGATTATTACCTATTACAATCAGAGAACGACTATCAACAGTTCCTGATGGAGATCTTTCATTATTGGGGTATGATCCTAAAACTGCACGTCCAGAATGGTTTGTTTTGCAAGCATTACCTGTACCTCCTGTAACTGTTAGACCTTCAATTATTCTAGAAACTGGAATTCGTTCGGAAGATGATCTTACTCACAAATTGGTTGATATTATTCGTGTAAATCAAAGACTGAAAGAAAGTAAAGAGGCTGGAACTCCTCCTCTTATTGTACAAGATTTAGTTGATTTATTACAATATCATGTTACAACCTATTTTGATAATGAAGTTAGTGGAATACCACAAGCACATCATCGTTCTGGACGTCCACTCAAAACATTAACTCAACGATTAAAAGGAAAGGAAGGACGATTTAGAGGTTCATTATCCGGAAAACGTGTTGACTTTTCAAGTAGAACTGTTATTTCTCCAGACCCAAATCTAGATTTATCTGAAGTTGGTGTACCTGAAACTGTAGCAAAAAAATTAACAATTCCTGAAATTGTAACTGATTGGAATATTGAAAAATTAAAAAAATTAGTAATTAACGGTCCATCAATTTTCCCTGGTGTTAATTACATTACCCGTCCTGATGGTGTAAAAATTAGACTAGACTTTGTTGAAGATCGTTCATTAATTGCTGATTCATTAGAAATTGGATTTTTAGTTGAAAGACATCTAATGGATGGTGACGTTGTATTGTTTAACAGACAACCATCATTACATCAAATGTCAATCATGGCTCATTATGTTCATGTTTTACCTGGAAAGACTTTCAGATTACATCCATCAGTATGTCCTCCATACAATGCTGACTTTGATGGAGATGAAATGAATCTTCATGTACCTCAAAGTGAAGAGGCACGTTCTGAAGCAATTTTATTAATGAGAGTTCAAGATCAACTTATTTCTCCAAGATTTGGTGGTCCAATTATTGGTGGCCTTCGTGATTTTATCACAGGAGCGTATCTTTTAACAAAAGATGGAACAACTCTATCAAGTCAAGAATTTGCAAATCTTGCTATGTTAGGTGGTTATACAGGACAACTACCAGAACCTGAAAACAAAAAAGAAAATCTTTACACTGGTAAACAATTATTTTCAATATTTCTCCCTGAAGATTTCAATTATGTTATGACATCAAAATGGTCTAAAGGTACTAAAGGAAAAGAAAAAGACGTTGTAATTAAAAATGGCCAACTAATCAGTGGTGTAATTGATAAATCATCAATTGGTGCTGAAGAACCAGAAAGTGTACTGCATAGAATTGCTAAAGATTACGGTAATGAAAAAGCAAAAATTTTCTTAAATTCCGAATTAATTGTTATCAAACAATTCATCACTCATTATGGATTTAGTTATGGATATGGTGACTTGGAAGTACCGGAAAAAGATCGTGAAGCAATTAGCTCTGACATTAATCAAACATATGATGAAGTTCTAGATTTGATTAGTCAAGAAAAGAAAGGAACACTAAAGGCAACTAGAGGAATGACTACACAAGAAACTCTTGAAGCGTATATTGTAAATAATTTGGGTAAATTAAGAGACAGAGCTGCTACTGCTGCAAATCTCTCACTGGATGATAATAATGCAGGTAAAATTATGGCAACAACTGGTGCTAGAGGTTCATCATTAAATGTAGGACAAATGGCAGGTGCCTTGGGTCAACAAGCACGAAGAGGAAATCGTCTCAACAAGGGTTACAATAACCGAGTTTTAACTCACTTTGAAGAACATGAAAACGATCCTGACGCACATGGATTTGTAAAATCAAATTATCGTGATGGTCTATCCACTCTAGAATTTTTCTTCCATGCAATGGGTGGTAGGGAAGGTCTTGTAGATACTGCTGTAAGAACACAACAAAGTGGATACATGCAGAGAAGACTGATCAACGCATTAGAACACATTAAACTTGAATATGATGGAACTGTTAGAGATCCACATGGTCACATCATTCAATTCTTATACGGTGAAGACGGAATTGACGTAGCAAAAAGTGATCACGGTGAAGCATTTAATGTTGATAGATTAATTGAATCTGAAAGCATTGTAGATTCTGGTAAGGCTGCAACTAAGGATGAAATTGCACCAATTATTAAAAAATATGCTAGTGCATTTAATCCTCGTTTATCAAGCGCTGTAAGTAAATCATTAGAAAATTCAAAATTAAGTAAAGCAGGTGTTGAAAAAGTAGCAAAGAAAGGATTATCATTATACAATAATGCAAAGGCAGAACCTGGTCAAGCCGTAGGAATTGTAACTGCACAATCAATTGGAGAACCTGGTACTCAAATGACCCTAAGAACATTCCACTTTGCAGGAATTGCAGAAAGAAACGTTACTTTAGGTCTTCCAAGACTAATTGAATTAGTTGATGCAAGAAAGAAACCTGTTACTCCAACAATGGATATTTACTTATCTGGTGATGCAAAAACAGATCAAGCAAAAACTGTTGAAGTTGCTAGAAATATTTTACAAACTACTGTTAAGGATCTAATTCTTGATGCTGATACTGATTACAAAACAAAGATTACATTAAATATGAATGAAAGAAAATTAACTGACCGTGGTTGTACATTAGATGATGTTAAAGCAGCGCTAGAATCTAATAAAAAATTCAAAATGGAAGATAATGGAATTAACTCAGTTGTTCTTAACTTAGTTGATGAGGAGGCTGATGCTCCTGCTGTCATCGTAGTTCGAAATAAGGTTTTAAAAACAACCGTAAAAGGTGTTCCTGATATTGCACGTGTTACAATTGTAAAACAGAATGACGAATATGTCATACAGACAACAGGCTCTAATCTTTCTAAAGTTCTAGATGTTAAAGGACTTGATAAAAATAATGTAAGAACAAACAATGTGTCTGAAATTGCAGAAACACTTGGAATAGAGGCTGCAAGAAATGCTTTGATTAATGAATTAAGTAATACATTAGAGGATCAGGGACTAGAAGTTGACCAAAGATACCTCATGTTGGTATCTGATCTAATGTGTCATCGTGGCTACATGCAACAAATTGGACGTCATGGAATTGCAGGTACAAAAGATAGTGTATTGGCACGGGCTGCATTTGAAATTACTGTACCAACAATTGCAGGCGCCGCAAGAACAGGTGAAACAGAACAGCTTAGAGGTATTACAGAAAATGTAATTGTTGGAAGCCAAATTCCAATTGGAAGTGGAACTGTTGATTTGTATATGCAAGTTGCAAAGAAACTTGGTTCTGATAAATCCTAAAAAAATATTAACTAAGAATATTATTAAAAATTATGTTAGAAACTTGGGTAAATAAAATTAGAACAAACGATCCTAAACAGGTGGCATCATTATATCATGCTGATGGACTTCTACTTGGAACATTTTCTGATATAGAGCGAAAAGGATACGATCTTATCTTAAAATATTTTGAAAATTTATTGAAATCCAAAGTTGATGTTGAAATTGTTACAGAACACAAACATGAAACTGAATCACTAGTAACAAATTCAGGTCTGTATAATTTCATTGTTGACGGTAAAACTATCAATGCCAGATTTTCATTTGTTTTCATAAAAACTGATAATGATTGGAAAATCTTATCACATCACTCTTCTGTTCTACCTGAAAGTCACTAAGACTTTTAATCACAATAAACTTTTGAGAAACATTGGTTAAGAAAGATTCTGGTTATAAAAAACCACAAGACCCAAAAAGTTTTGGAGCATTTCTTAAAAAAAGAGCTCCGATATATCTTGGATTAATTGGATTATTTCTCTTGTTTGTATATCCGGCATTAACTGAAAAAGATCTTAATTCTATACTTGATGATTCATTTGAAGGCAATGAACGAATTGCAGTTGATATGATAAAATTTTATTCTGGACCAAATGATTCTGGAATTACTATTCTAGAAGTCATTGAAGAAAGGATCAATGAAAAACATGAAGGTCAAAAAATATTTGATGATGAAAACACAAATGCACGATTCATCGTAGCAAATATTCCAGATTTTTTGGCTGTCAATGATGAATTCACTCATTCGGTAATGCTTGAATTTAGTTCAGAAAATAATTCATTGATTACGTATGGTTGGTATGTAAATATTGAAACTGGAGAAATCTCTCCGATGGATAATCTTTCTAAAAGTATACAACAAACTGTTGATTATTCTGACTAATTTCTTTAGGTATTAATTATCAATAATCTTTGTAGATGTATGAAAACACGATTAGGCGTATCATTTGAGATTGATTTTGCTCATACTCTCAGAGGTCATCCAAAATGTGGTAAACCACACGGTCATACATCTAGAATCATAGTTGAAGTTCAAGGTGATGTCAAAAAAGGTGCTTCATACGAAGAAAACATGGTAATCGAATTTGATAAAATGAAAAAACTTTGTTGGGCAACAATTGAGCAACTTGATCATAGAAATCTGAACGATTTGTTTGATTTTCCAACATCTGAAAATATTGCAGAATGGATATTTGAAAATCTAAAAGATAAAATTCCATTACACTCTGTAAAGTTTTTTGAAGGAACAAACAAGTACTGTGAAATTACTTCTGATTAAAAATTACTGAATTAAAATCTCTGTATAAATTGCATCAGCTAATGGAATTGCTCCTTTAATAGAATTCCATACAAATCTTTCAATTGAATATTTACCTGGTTCTTGTGGCATCCATGAAACCGACATACCAAGCTCCTGTGATGGCATTGTCTTACCCGTTACCCATGATAATGATATGACATTATTATCTTCATCTTTGATTTGTACAATGTACGCAAATTCTTGGGAAAAATCTATTGTATTCTTAACTTTGGAAAATAACATACCAGTTTTTCCTATATCTAATCTTTCAATTAATTCTCCATTTTGTGATAATATTTTTGGTTCATTCATACTTAATCTCTCAGTTGTAGGTATGTTTGAAATAACAATTTTTTGTGCTAAAATATCTAAATCATCATTAACATTGTATGGTTTTGGTAATGTTCTATCTGTATATTTTGCAGTAATTTGTGAATCTGGCAATGCATAAAGACGATTACCGCTGGATTGATCATCTTTTGTAATTGATATTATTCCCTCAAAAATTCCTGAATCTTCTGTAGTTTCTGCAATTTCCAAATTTATTCCTGCAATATCATTTTCAGAAAACACTTCAATGTTTACTGTATCGATACTCTCTGGGTTTAGATTCATATCTCTTTCAAATAATTTTAATTTTGCAGATTCTTCTGTTACATCAACTATTCGTAAATCTCCTACATTCCATTCAATTTTTGCAGATTCTGATAACACAACTCCATCTGCAAATTCAAATGAAACTGTAATTCCTGAATCTTCCTCATTTTGTAAATATCCTCCATTTGGACCTGCACCTAATGTTCTTGGATTTGTATCATGTTTACCATTCCCGTTAACATCATGAAGAAATCCTGTCAGAATAATCTCTCCTGTAAAAATTCCACTTGAAGGATCTGTTTCATATAATTTGTATTGTTTTAATTGATGATTGTTTGTGTAAACATTTACTGAATAGTTTGGGTCTCCCCCGATACTGTCTATTAGATTTATTCCTGTATTCCAACTTGGAGCAATTATTGTAATCTCTACTTTTTCAGTCCAACTGTAAATTGGTTTGTTGAAAAAAATTGGGGCGTATGGTTTGTTATAATCTGGAATTTCTTCTGCAAATGCAAATTGTGCTATTGGAATTAAAAGTAATGCTAGAAAAATTTGCTTTAACATATTCATGATATGTTTTAATATTATTTATACAAGAACAACTCGTCTAAATTGAAAAAATCTGAATTACGGAAATTAATGTCTGATTATACCTTACTAAAAACCAAATCAAAAAAGCATGATGTAAATAAAAAATTAAAAGAAATAGAACATAGATATTTTCATGAAACTGGTAAAAATATTTTTGATGATGTCGTTTAGGTCAAATCGCCATCTTTGAGCTTTTTAAGTTCTAAAATTCTAACACATTCTTCAAGTTCTTCAGGTAGATGATCATTAATTGCTCGTTGACAATTCTTGCAAATTGTTCCCTCCATGTCTGAATTTGGTTTTGCCATCATAATTATCGCCAGTCCTTAGTATTTTCTGTACATTTCGGACATTTAATTCCGTTTGTCACTGTTCCACATTTGTTACATTTTGCTGAATATCCAATCATATCGTCTTTTCCAGTTTTTGTGTATTTGAAAATTAATATGAATGCAGTTAAAATGCCAATTGCTGCTCCTGCGACCCATAACAACATAATATTCCATGGACTTTATTCAATTAAAAACTAACTATATCTAGAATTTTCTTGAATCGCCCTCGAGTAGACCTGGGCCAATGTGCAGCTTATCTATGTGAGTAGATAGTTCTTCTTTGTCCTGAAACTTTGATTCACAATAGGGGCATGAATGTTCTTCCATGCATTACTATGTGCTTCACTGAATAAAAGGTTGATGTAATTGATATTTGTATAAATTTATTCTATCTTTTTGGTATATCATCTTCAGAACTAAATCTTGATTCCACCGCTTCTGCTTTCATCGATAATTCTTTTGTATCTCCAAGTTTTTGATAGGTTAATTTTTCCAATGTTTCTATAATTGTTCTTGCTGCTCTATATTGTGGAATTCTAGGTTCTAATAATTCTCCATAAAGCCCAATACCATTAATTCCATTTAATTTTGCATAACCTAAAATCAATCCATTAAAACCGGTAATTACTGATTCAGTTGGAGTAGTTTCTATTCCTAATTTTCTAACTAATTTCAATATGTCTTGTGATGTAGTTGTAACGTATGTTGTAGGACTTTTTCCAAAAGATCTTGATGTATGATAGCCTCCTACGGTGTAGATGAATTTTGCATCATATTTTTTTGCAACGTTAATCACATCTTGACATAATTCGTTTAATTCTTCATTTTCTTGAGGTTGACCTCTTCCTCCACCAAATATAATTATGTCTTTACTGAATCTGTATTCCCATTTCTCTTCCGGAATTTCAATGTATCCTCCTTTATCGTAAACATATGGTGGTCTGGATGATGTTGCATGTCTAAATGATGCTGTACCTAAACTTTTGTTGATGTGGTTTACAACTATACTTCCAACATTTCCCATATCTTGCATTGCTGCGATGATGAGTGGTTTATTGACATCTGGTATTCTTGAATCTTCAAAATGCATAACCTACTGTAAAATTTGTTCTTTAAAACATGTTTGGTACAAAAAATCTAAATTGTTAGCACCATTTCTAAAATATACCACTATTAAATATCATTATTCTATGATGGTGTATAGTTAAGATTGTACAAAGGTTCATCACCTGTGAACTGTTACCAAAGTACTAACGTTTACAGTAAGTTCATGTTAAACATCTAAAATCTTTTTTCTATATTTGATTAATAAGCAACTTCTACAAAGACAGTCTCTATCATCAATTTCATTTTTAGATAATTTTGGAAAATCTACACACCAACATGTAATATTATTGTCACATGAAAAATCATCTCCACATTCAGGACATTTTTTATTCATTAGTTATCTGACAGTATGCTTAGCACTCTATTAGGAATATCTGGCAATCGACTTACTGCTAAAACTTTATCATAACCTAGATATTTCAAATTATTTGCTATTGATGTGGCACTAAATGTGTCTCTACCTACTCCAATTGCTGTCATTTTGATTCCTAATGTTCTGTATGACTTTAGTGTTAGTTTCACAGCATTTGGATCTGCTGGTTCTCCATCAGACAATGTCAAAAAAATATCAGGTTTTTTTGATGTTAAAACTGGAAGCATTCTATCGTAAACTTCTGCTAGAGGTGTTCCTCCGTTGGCAGAAATTTGCGCTAATCTCTTGGCTGCTGAATTATTCCATTTCATTTCGGATGGTTTTACCAACCAGCAAACTACCTGTCTATCGACTGTATTGAATGCATACACTGAAAAATTCACCTTCAGGAACGCTAGTACCTCACATAGTCCGATTGTCGCTTTTTTGTATTCTATTTGTTGATCCGATATACTTGAAGAATGATCAAGTAAAATTACAATTCTTGATTTTATTGATTTTTTAACATCTGTGATAAATGGTTTATGAAATCCTTCAAGATACGATTCTTCATCAAATTCTTCACCTGAATTAACATGCTCTTCTTTCCATCCGGTTTTCCATTCACGAAATCTATTTTTTAAATTACTTATCAAATCTTGATCATAAATTTTTGTTTCATCTACATTTGTTGGATTTGGAATTTGAATTCCAATAGTTTCAGGCATCAATCCTTTATTTTCATTCTTCTTAGTCTCTTCCTTAATTAAATCAAATTCTTTGGCAATTTCTAATCCTGCCATAGCTCTGTTTGGATCTATCTTTCCTAATTCTGATTCAAGATTTTTGGTAATTTTTTGCACAGCTTTTTCAAAATCTTGAGGTGTAACCATCATTCCAGGTCCTTTCATTGGTACTGATAGTGGAATTGTAATTAATGGATCAATATCTAAAATTGTTAAAATTTTTGGAATATGTTTTTCTATCCATTCTGTACTGTAATTATTTTTTAATGCCTCTTCTAGAATTTCTTTTGCAAACTCTGTGGCTTTTACTATACGGTCAAAATGACTCGGTTGCATTTCTCCTTTTACATCACCAAACAAAAAATATTGGTAAAACCCCTCAACAATTTTTGTTTTTCCTAAAAGATTACTTAAAAGTGGTCTGTAAATCCATTGCCAAGAATAATTAAAAATTATTTCCTCGTCCATTCCTTGCCAAATTTTTCTTCCAACTAATTCAATTCGACGTCTTTCAATTGAATTTAATAAAAATCCAAATGCATGATCATTAGATAAAATTTTTTCACAATTTTTGATTTTCATACTTTCATACCATGCAGCAATTCTAAATTGTCTATATTTAGAAAACTCATCTCCATTGTAATCTATTACTGGAGTTAGAATTACTTTATTCTCTTTCATTCTAGTTTCGTTAACTTTTTTTGGTGACATTGTTACAATAATTTTATCATTTTCAGACCATCGTCTGATTAAAAATGTAGAAATTTCAATTAATGTATCATTTCTTAGAGCAATTGATGACATTAGCTCTCATACATGGATGTGATTATATCATTAACTTTTTGTAACTCAATATTTCCCCATTGTGCATATACATTTCCAAAAACTATCTCGGCAGCTTTCTTTGGTGACATATTCCCATCGATTAACTTTGCATATGCAATGGTTTCTCTAAGTGACGGTGAATAGTATAATTCTTCAACTGATGCAGCTTGTCTCAATGTGTTTGCAAGTTTAATTCCTCTTTCTAATGCTTTTTCATCTACTTTTGGAACATGTTTTTTTACAATTTCAAGTTCTTTTTCTTCAGGTGGATAGTCCATTCTTAATCTGATAGGAAATCTACTCAATAGTTGTGGTGGTAATTCTTTTGTTCCAACATGATTTAATGGATTAATTGTTGCTATGACAAACCATGATTTGTTTGCTGTTACAATCTCCCCGCTGGATTCTTTTAGAACTACTTGTCTTCTGTCATCTAATGCTTCATCTAATCTTAACAGAACATCGGCTTCGGCTGCATTGATTTCATCCAGATATAGCATATCCCCTTCTTTCATTGATTTTATTAAAATTCCCTCATTAAATTCGATATTTCCTTCTGAAAGACTCTTTGAACCTACAAGATGACTTTCTCTAGTTCTCAAACTAAAATTAATTGATTCCAGTTTCATTGATTGTTTTTTTGCAAATTCTCTAACTAGTGTTGTTTTACCTGTACCTTTTGGACCTATTACAAGCACAAAAATTCCTTGCTCATGGGCTTTCTCCAAAATCTCAAATGCATTACTCCAGTCTAAATATTCTGGAGTACTATCTTCCATCAAAGTATAATTGTTTGATCTTGTACTTTATTTAAGACTAGATCTATTCTGCGAATGATGCTATCTTCACAAAGGATTCATCTAATGTTTTATGCAACTTTTTATTCCAATCATCAAATCCAGATGGATCTTTTGGATAGTTATTGTAATGTTCAACAAGCCATTGATTTTGACCTGATGTATACTTGAGACCACTTGCAACTGTTTTGTTCATTGCACCTCTAATTATCATTCCTAGTTTACCGAGACCTGAAAAGTCAGGATGTTCTCCTTTACTTATTGATTCAACATCTAAGTTACCTAAGAAATGTTTCATTCCATAACTAATCTGTTCATTTGTCATTGTTTGTACTAATCTTCTGAATAATTCTAAACCAGCTGTTTTGTAACCATACTCTTTAATGAAATCAATGTTATATTGCCATAAACTTGCTTCTGAAACATCATTAGCTTCAATTGATTGTGTAACATTATTTCCAATTATTGTTCCTGCAATGAGAGCTGGTCCAATTCCTCCTGCATCTATTGGTTTAGGCATCCATGCTGAATCTCCAACTAACATGTATCCTCCTGAAACCATACAATCATTTTGTCTTCGTACTGAAACTGAAGAAATTCCTGAATTGTTATGTTGATCTATTTCATCTTCAGAAAGTTTTGGATTTGCAAGAACTGGATTTCTTTCTAAATATTCTTTCATCAATGAACCAACATTGTCTTTTTTTCCTAGTCTGTTATTTCGTTTATCTAAGTGTGTTTTTTCAACACCTAATCCGATGTTAACTTTGTTGTCTGCTTTTGGAAAAACCCATCCATATCCTCCAGGTGCAATGTCTTGATCTAAATGAATTATACAATAATCTGGATCAAATTGTGTCAAATCTTCTTTACCTGGTTCAAAATACATTATGTGTCTTCCAGTTGTTTCTACATCTGTTCTGTCTATTTCTCTCTCAACTTTTGTAGAATTTTGTAGTCCATTTCTTAATTTCGATGTAATTCCCATTGCATCAACTACTAATTTTGCAGTTTTTTTGTATGGTTGTTTTGTTTTGTTATCTGTTCCTTGTATGCCCACAACTTGTTGTCCGTCATAGATTAATCCTGAAAGAGAAACTTCAAACTCAAATTCAACTCCCATTTTTCTTGTTCTTGCATTTTGAATTTCTGGAAGTTTTTGTCTATTTAGCATATATCCTGCTCCATCAAATGGAATGGCTGTTTCATAATCTGGTGAAAATGCCATGACTCCTTTTACATCATGTTCAATTTCTGGTCGTGTCCAAGGAACCTTGATTCTCTCAGTCATGAAGTCTACTGCTTCTTTTGAACATGCATCTCCACATGTCCAACCTGCTCCTCCTTTTCTACCTGGTAAAGTTTCTGGATTTCTGTCTACTGAAAGAATTCTCAAATTTTGTTTTGAATAATATGAAATTGCTTGTGCAGCAATTGTTCCTGTTAATCCTCCACCTGCAACAATTACGTCATAATCGGTTTCCAACAAAACATTGTCTATATCATGAATATTTAAAACATCATAATACTGTATTTGGGTCGGTTCGTCGCGGCGTCATCAGTGCTTGGCGCTCAGACTGGAGCGGCTTTTATTTCCTCATTCCCATCTTGAATTGCTTCTAAATATTATTAAATGATCTATGGATCACATTTCATTAATTCTTGATAAATTTTCTTTGTTTCATTTTTAACATAAACTGGTGTACTGATGTTAATTTTGATTGTATCTTCTTTTGACATTGTTAAAATTCCTGAAATTAGCTTTTGTTTACTTATGCGTAAATTTAGACCTGAAGATGTTACGAAATCTTCAACATTCTCAAATATCTCTTGAAACTCATCTTTCTTCATCTTTAAGAAAAATGAACTCACAAAATTATGAGCCGACTTTCTTTTCAATTTTGATGAAATTAATAATATTGGGTTGTTAAAATGACCTGGAATTTGTTCAATTTGAAATTCTTTTTGCTCTATATTGAAATTTTTCCCTAATTCTTCTAAAACTTTATTCTCATCTTCTGTGGCATGAAGAATTAAATTAATTTTTACTTCTAATTGCATCTCTAAAACATCAGTTTAGTCTGCTTTTGGTTTTTTACTTTTTGCTTCGAGTAAGATTGTTTGTGCTGATGCTGTCTTGATTAGTTTAACTTTCTCTAATCCCACATGTCTTAATTTTATAACTTTTTTTGCAGCTGCCATAATGTCTGAGTTTATTTTACCATAACATGTCGCTTGAACAAATCCATCAATATCCATAGTTGGTACTGTTTTTTCTATCACATCTTTTGCAATTAGGCGTAATTGACGCTGTCTTGATGTGTTTAATTGTCTGTGTGTTAAAGCAATCATTTTGATTCTAAAAACATAGTTGTCTTTTGTTTGAATATCAATATTGAAGTTGACTTTAGAAGAGCCTTTTCTAACTAAACTTCTCAAAAATTCTTTTGAATATTCATATCTCTTGAAAACTGTCTTGGCTTTAGTATCTTTGACTTCATCAATCTGGAAAATTATTTTGTATTGATGTTGTGAAGGATCTCCTTTGAGTATATCCCATAATGTAACTTCTAATATTCTGCCTTTAGCATTTTCATCATCAGTGATTGGAACATATCCAATATTGACATTGTTAAATGAATCTGGGGCTACAACATTTACCCATTTCTTCTCTTTCCATTTATCCTTAATCTTACGAGCTTTTCTTGCCAATTATTTTGGACGACTGTTTTCTGAATATAAACTGTTCTAGATTATATCATATTGTCGCCAAAATATTTTTGTAAAACTTTTGGAATTTCTACATGTCCATCTTTAGTTTGATTATTTTCTAAAATTGCAACCATTGTTCTTTCTATTGCTATTAGTGTGCTATTCAAAGTATGGATATACTTTGTATCTTCATTACTTTTATCTCTAAATCTTATCTTTAATCTTCTTGATTGATAATCGACACAATTGGAACACGATACGATCTCTCTATATGCATTTTGACCTGCCATCCATGCTTCTATATCATATGTTTTTGCTGAAACCTTACCCATGTCTCCACTTGATAATAGCATCAGTCTGTATGGGATCTCTAATTGCTGATAAAATTCTTCTGTATTTTTTATCATTTTTTCATGTTCTTCCCATGATTCTTCAGGTCTACAGAAAATGAATTGCTCAATTTTTTCAAATTGATGAACTCTGAAAATCCCTTTTTGATCTTTTCCATGTGCGCCTGCCTCTTTTCGAAAGCATGGACTAATCGATGCATATCTTAATGGAATCTTAGAACCTTCTAAAATTTCATCATAATACATAGAAGCAATTGCATGTTCTGATGTGCCTATTAAAAATAAATCTTCATCTTGTACTTTGTAGATTACATCTTCAAAATCATCTGCTATTACTGCTCCTTCCATAGATTGTCTGTTTATCATGTATGGAGGCTGAATTAAATTATAATTTTTACCTGAAACAAAATCCAACGCAAATGCAGTTAGTGATTGTCCTAATTTTACTAATCCATTTTTTAAATAATAAAATCTTGCTCCAGCTGTTTTAGATGCTCGCTCTAAATCCACAATATCTAACTCTAATCCTAAATCGATGTGATCCTTTACCTCAAAATCAAACTTTGGGATTTCTCCCCATGTTCTAACTTGTTTATTAAATGATTCATCTGCACCTTTTGGAACTGAATCATGTATCAAATTTGGTATTGAAAAAGACAAATTATGATAATCATCATCCACTGTTTTTCGTAAATTCTCTAACTCATCTAATTTCTTTGATATTTCTCCCATCTCTTTCAATAATTCTGATGCATCATTTCCTACTTTTTTCTCACTTCCAATTTTAACTGACATTTGATTTCTTTTCTGCTTTAATTCATCTGATTGTATCATCATCTCTTTTCGTGATTTGTTCAAATCTAGCATTTTTTCAAAATCAAATTCTACTGCTCTATCTTTTAACATCTGCTTAATTCGATCAGGTTCATCTCTGATTATTTTTGGATCTAACATTATTTTATTACCTCCATAGAAAGATTTACGTGTTCTAATACTTCATCAACGGTAGAAATCAATTTTCGTAAATCTCCTTCATTTGAAAAATAAAATAAGAGTTGATTTTTCTTTTCATTAATTTCCAAACTTAATCCTTTAGGAAAATCAACATTATCTGGCTCTAGCACCTTTTCAATAACTTTGGCCTTCTCTTTAGAAATATTATTAATTACTATCTCTATCTGGCATTTTGGTAACATTGCTTTCAAGATAGTCTAAAAATCCATCTAATTTGTCTTTAGTTATTTTTGCTCCTGCAGCAGCTTCGTGACCTCCGCCTATTCCATTGAATTGCTCTGCACCTCCTCTCATAAGTTGGCTAAGGTTTATAGAATTTTTACAACTTGCAGATTTACGTGATGAAAATTTGATTGTACCTTCTGATCCGTCTGTTCTCAAAATTACTATTTTTCCTGAATTTTTTGGAGAACCTGCAATTAATGATGAAATAGTGCCTGTCATTGTTTCTGGAACTAATCCTTCTGCATTTACCATTACACAATCTTCCATATTGTTTGTTCTCCATCTCTCATTTGACAAGACGTTCATGTAATTTCTAATCATACTTCTATATTCTGATAAAATCTTCTCGCCTTCTTGTAACATTGTATTCCTGTCTCCCATACAAATTGCAATTCCAACACCTGATTTGTTGATACGACCACACGAATTTAACATAGTAGAGAATTCTCTACCATCTCTCAAAAAACTCCTTTTTTCTTCACTTGGGAATGTGTATGTGTATCCAATCAGTTCTTCCATAACTTGAGTGGCATTTTCTCCTTGCACAAATTTGCTTATTGATTCAATAATACTTTGTTTTTCATCTTGTGATAGATCTGCTGGAACTCTCCATCTTGCTCCGTCCTTGAGCTGAATCTTTGCATTTGTTAACATTGCAATACAAGCATCTCTATTCCATGTCAATCCTTCAATAAATGGTTGAGATGTAAACGCAATTGCATCTGGAAGTGGTCTTGTTTCTCTACCTACTAATAGTAAATCTAAATCAACATTTACCAATCCTAATTTTTTTGCAGTTTCCACAATCTCCAAATTTTTTCCAGTGAATGCTTTTCTCTCACCTTGATCTTGTCTATCTCCTAATGCTGATACTACTGCAACTCTTGACAAATCTTCATTTTTATTATTTAGTGCATTTGATGCTAAATACGCCATTCCTCCAGCACAAATTTCAACTCCTCCATCCATTCCAAACTTCCATGCGTTTATGACGCGTTCATTATCTTTTTCATCTTCTGAAATTTCATGATGATCTAACATGAGCCAATTATCTGATAATTTTTCATCAAGTAATTTTCCAAAACCTCCTCCTAGGTCTGTAATTACGTGTAAATCTCTAGTTTCTTTTTGCATTCTATCTACTAAATTCTCACTAAATTCATTAGTTGTTCTAACTGTGCATTTTGCTCCATGTCTGATTAGTGCTTTTGAAATTATCGAACCTGATGTAATTCCATCACAATCTATGTGAGTTGTAACAAGAATATTCTTTCTAGCTTTAATTGCGTCTGAAATACGATCTGAAAAATTAGATAATGATTCTTCTAAAACTTTCCCCATTACTCTAGCTGAGCTACTACAGACTTATATTTCCATTTTTGATCTATGTTGCCATTTTTTTTGTAATGAGTCGATAATCTGTGAACTTTTGCCTCAACCAATTCTAAGGCTCTAACGTTTCTGTTATCTGATTTGTTTTCTTTGAGATGTTTTTGTAGATTAACTGCTTTCATCACAATATTGTTCAAATCCTCTGGAATTTCTGGCATCAACTTATTTTCTTTCAATACATCTGTGATACTTTTGTTGATGATTGGCTTAACCAAAGGAATTGCATGTTGATCTCTTAATTTTAATCCAATCTGGCTAGAAGTCATTCCTTCCTTTGCATATTTGGTAATTAGTCCTTCAATCTCTTCATTACTTTGTTTAACCCACTCTGGTTTCTTTGGATCGATAGGTCTGATTGAATGTGACTTCCCATGATTGTGTGTGTGTAGTCTTCCCATTTTTTTGGCTAAATTACGTACGGAATTAAATGTATCTGGCTAAAATTTTGTAAAAAGTTAAATAATAACGATAGTTCATTCAAAATTAGATACAAATGAACAAAAATATAGTATTAGGCGCACTTCTAGCAGGTGTTTTCTCAATACCATTAATGTTGGCTGGTCCAGCATTTGCTCAATACATGGGCAGTGGTGGTGACGGTAGTCAAGACGGTGGACATCCATCAATGTCTTTAGAGGCTACATTAGAACTAGCAAAGAGAAAAGTTGAATATGCAGGTGCTAATCCAGGTGCAGGATCTGGCACTCCATACATGGATGCTAACGGTGTACTAGGTGCATCTGCCATTGCAGCCGCAATCTTTGGTGGTATTGCTGGTGCCTTCTTCATAAGAGGAAGATCAGGAAAATACGCCAAACCAGGAACCGGATAATCTCCTTCCTTACTTCTTATTTTATTCATAAACCACAGCATTGGCTGATCTCGGCTTATGATAATCAAAAAAAATCTTTATATCGACCTCTGAATTCAAAATATTGATGATTCCTGTATTCGGAACAATCTTGAGTATATTGTCTAGTCTGACCGGACAACTCGGTCCAAACTATGACCCACTATTCTTCGATGTTATGGTATACATCTTTGGAACAATCATGTTCACAATATTCCTACTCGCACTGATTGCGTACTGGGTACGTATTCACGGATGGGGATACAAAGATAATCGTGAAAGATGGGTTGATGAACTTGACAAACACTTTGAGAATGAGGGCATCGGTTTAATTCCAGATAATGGAAAATACTGGTAAATTCAATCTCTTTCTTTTCTATTTTATTCATCTTTAGTGTAAACTTAGTTGAAAAATTTTCTAAGTATTATTTTAGATTGAACTTACGATATATTGTGACTTATGATCTTTCTAAAGATCTGGAGGCATGAAGTCTGCATCTTTAGATGTATCATAATCTTTTGAAGTAAACTCTGCTCTGTACGTATATCCATCTTGTAATAATTCATTGATGAAACGAGGTGATTCTTTACCGTTGACTATGATCTTGGATTTACCCTGTTCCATATCTCTCATAGGGAACTCCCACGACCATAGGAAATGACCTATTTCGAACGGATATTCTTCTGTCCACTCTGCATAGATAGTTCCATCATCTGTTAGGGTGTAAAGCGATCTTTGACAGCCATCTTCGAATCCAATATTTGCAGGAATCTCTGCTCTCTGTTTATCGATATACAATTCTAATTTGGCTGAGATTACATATTGTGTATCTTTATCATTTATGCAAACTTTCAGAGGATTATCCAAATTCATCTGGCCTTGAATTAAACTACTTCCTACTCCTACTGAGATTGCAATTATTGCAGTCATTCCTAAAAATTTTAATGTCTTTTTCCGCTTTGTTGGGTCTCCCATTCCAGGCCAATTCATAGGAAAACTGAACTAGTTTGGAATAAAGTCTTTTCTAAGCCTCTGCTAAATCGTCGATTATTTCTAAAGTATCGAATTGGTCTTGATGATCTGCTATGAAAAATGTAATTGGTGTGGAGTCGACTTCTACCCATTCTGATTCTCCCTCAAATGGTAGAAGATCTTCAACTGCTAAATTATTAGGACCTGAAAATCTGACCAGAACTTTTTGCTTCTTTTTTAATTTGAATGGAAGTTTGAGAACTTTACCTCTTCTCTCATCTTGTATGTTGATTGTATAATTATCTCCACGAAATTCAACTTTACCTTTAAAGTAACTTTCATGAATATTTAGATGATCAATTTTGAATATGTGAACCATAACCGGTTTAAGCTTTTCGAAGATAAAAGTAAATTGTAATTTTGAATCATGACTAAATGTTAATCTATACTTAATTTTTTATATAATAATTAAGCAAATAGAATTTTGTTTATGGACTTAGATTTGTAATTCAATAAAAGGAAAAAAGAGTGAGTTTAAATTACTTGCCAAGGACGTGTTGCAAATGTGATTACATAGCCAACTGCAATGATAATTGATTGATATGCAATGTTGGTGTATGGAATCGGTTTCATAATAGGTTCCCCTTCTACAACGACTGTTTGTCCTGGTCCAAGTCCAGGTCCGACGTGCTCAATGTTTAATTGAGTGTGGACGTGATAAACTCCTGGTTCAAGAGCACGAGCTGAGATTTCATAATCTACAACATCATTACCTGGAATGTCAAAGACATTGCCTGGTGGATCTCTTGCTAGAATCTCCCATCTGTTACCTGCGTTAGTTGACTCTGAAAATATTGATGACCATGCACGCATGTCTGAATCAATCAAACTTACGAATGCACCGCTCAAAGTCAAAACTTCACCGGTTTGGAGGGATTGTCTGTTGAATGTTTCATCCTCGATTCGGATGAAACGACTTTGCAATTGTGCTTGTACACCGTGTCCTTCAGCAGTTTGAATCATTGTTGCTACATTAGGTCCAAAGACTCCTACTACGAAGACGGCTGCAAGTGCAAATGCCATAATTTTTCTATCTACCATTGTTATCCCTTAATTGTAAACGACAGAAATGAGGAATTTAAGTTTTAGTACAATAATCGATCCACGCCATTTCCCTCATGAATTATGTTAATGTTAATCATTAATGTTAATCATTAAATCTGTTGAAAAAAACAGTAGAAAAATCATATTTTATCCTATAATTAATATAAAATTCATAAATTTTTAACAAAAAAAATCAATTTTTCTCGAAAAAACTGAGTGATCATAAACCTCGTGGCTTATATTCCAAAAAGCACGTATAGTATCTATGGCACAAATGCCCGCATTACTCCCAAAGGAAGTCGAAATCCAGAGATTAAAAAAAATCTGGTTAGTAGTCATTGCTATGGGATCAACAGCCGCATCCGTAGAAGTCGACAACTTTGTCGATGGTTCACTCCATCAGACTTCTATTAGAGATTCAGCATTCACTCCAGCACATTGGTGGTTATACTCTCACTTTGTAGCACTACCACTCGGTTGGGGATTTGCAGCAATCTATGATAGAAAAGTCCCAGTATTGAGAGGACCAAACAACTCTATGAACACAGGTCTAAAGATGACAATCTTAGGTTATCTAGCAACTATGTTTACTATTGGTGTTAACGAGATGTGGCACTTTTGGTTCGTCGAAGAAATCTTCGCAGTTCCAAACCATTGGATGTTCAACATGGGTGTCGTCGTAGCCTTCATGGGCGCTCTAGCTTACGTAGTTAGGGTCTATGCAAGACTCGTCGAATTAGGTGCAGAAACACCTGGTGAAAACCCATATGTTGCAGAAATGTACAAAATGGCCCTTGAGGGTAAATTGTACAGCAGATCCATACCATAATCAAGTACAAATTCGTACTTTGTTTTTTTAATTTTCGTACCTAGTGGTAGATCGATTTGTATTCAGAATCTAAGAAAGACTTTAATAGATTCTGTCGACTGGTAATTCTATATGACACTTCCAAAAGGATTTGGTTCAGGTGGCGGAGGCGGAGCAGGTTCTGCTGACGTCGAGAAAATGATTGGCCGTCGTGTAGAAAACATGACTGGAATGATAACTGCATCATTTATTGCAGCATGGCTATCAACATTTGGTGGTACTGCAGCAGGATATTTCGTATATCCTTGGGCATACCCAACACCAAGCGGACATTATGCATTTATCGTCCTGACCATTATAGAAGCAATTGGTTACCTCTTCTGTGTCAAAGTTATGGAAGAAGGAACAACTAAGAAAAGTAACGGTATAGTTGGCGGAGTATTAGGCGCAGTTACTGTCGGTACAATCGCAATCGTTATGTTCGTAGGTAAATAATCAAACTCAGTCCTATAGGACTTTTTCCTTTTTATCTTTCTAGTCACGGTTACATGCGCACGATCTCGTAAATTTACCAAATTTTTATATACTAACCGACAGGAATATTTTCATGGTCTGGCTTAGACGATGTACTCACTACTTATTCATAGTAGTAGTCGCAGTCAACTCAACTTTGCTAACAATCAACGCAGGGGACTACATCTTCTATACTGATTGGGCCTGGACATCGTTTGTAGTATTCTCAATATCACAAACTCTTATGCTCACTGTAGGTGCGTGTTACTATCTCACCTTTACTGGAGTACCAGGAACCGCAACGTATTATGCACTAATTATGACAGTCTACACTTGGATTGCAAAAGGTGCATGGTTCGCATTAGGTTACCCATATGACTTCATCGTTACACCAGTTTGGCTACCATCAGCAATGCTGTTGGACTTAGCGTACTGGGCAACAAAGAAGAATAAGCACTCTCTGATACTGTTCGGCGGAGTCTTAGTTGGAATGTCATTGCCACTATTCAACATGGTCAATTTGATCACAGTGGCTGACCCACTAGAGACTGCATTCAAGTATCCAAGACCAACGTTACCACCATATATGACCCCAATAGAACCGCAGGTCGGTAAATTCTACAACAGCCCAGTTGCACTAGGTGCAGGTGCTGGAGCAGTATTAGCCTGTACATTTGCGGCTTTAGGTTGTAAACTTACAACATGGACATACAGATGGATGGCCGCTTGGTCAAAGTGGGATTAGAAAAACCCATTCCTTTTTCATTTTATTGAATACCATTTAGGCTATGCCTTATTCGATGAATTTACTCAAAAACGAAATTTGTATTTAAGATATTTGCCCAAGATCAACTAATTCTTCACAATTGGTGATCATAGATTCACTCGGCTAGAGAAAACCTGATTACGGAAGTAATTAGTCTTGGCTCAACAATATCATCAAATTGCTATAACCGAACCAAAACCCTTTGTAAAATGGGTTGGAGGAAAAAGACAACTTATGCACGTATTGGAAGATAATTTTCCAAAGCAATTTGGTACTTACCATGAACCATTTTTGGGTGGTGGTGCTGTCATGTTCAACCTATTATCAAAAGAAGCAAAATTATCATGCAATGTATCTGATTTCAATTCTGATCTGATATTGGCATATGTCACAATTCGAGATAAACTCAGAAAACTAATAGAATCTTTAGAAACTCACTCAAAGAACTATCAAAAAGACTCTTCAGAATATTATTATGAAGTAAGAAAGCAAGAGCCAAAACAACAAATCGAAAAAGTATCGAGATTAATTTTTCTCAATAGAACTTGTTTTAATGGATTATACCGTGTTAACAAAAAAGGCAAATTCAATGTACCTTTAGGTCGATACACAAATCCAAATATCGTCAATAAAGAAAATTTGACAGCTGTAAGTAAGATCTTACATTCTGAAAAAATTAAAATTTCATGTAGGGGTTTTGAAGCAGTTTTAGATGATGTTAAGAAAGACGATTTGGTGTATTTTGATCCTCCATATCAGCCAATCAGCAGTACTTCAAATTTTACTAGTTACACTCATCGAGATTTCACAGAAAAAGACCTTGAGAGATTAGTTGATTTGGCCAATCAGCTAAACTCTAAAGGATGTCATGTATTGATATCAAATTCAAATTCAAAAATTGTTAAAGATTTCTTTCCAGAAAAACATTGGTCCATATCTGAAGTTAATGCAAATAGGGCAATTAACTCAGATTCAAAAAAGCGTACTGGGCATAAGGAAATTATTATAAAAAATTATTAAAGCTTCGAGCGGGATCTGAACCCACGACCTTTACATTACCAATGTAACGCTCTACCAGACTGAGCTATCGAAGCATAAATTTTTCAATATCTGGAATCCTTATAATTCTTGATTACTTTTATCTCAACATCAACTGTTAAATTTCTCGCAAATTGTTGTTTTTCTAGTGGAGGGGTAGTCAAGCCTGGCCAAAGAAAGCATCATGCTTTTGGACACGCGGGACTTAAGATCATAATAATGGGTGATCCCGTCTCTCAGGAGTTCGAGGGTTCGAATCCCTCCTCCTCCACTTTATCTGTGATTTCTGAGACCCTTAGAATTTAATTTCTCATAAATTTCTGGTATTGACCATGCATAGCCAATACAGTGACAATCTGTTGCCTCACATAATTCGCAATACAATTCTCCTCTTTGAAGAACAATTTCTGCAATTCTATTTTGAATATTATTTTTTACAATTACTCTATCATCCTCAATTGACATTAATTCTAATTTTGGTGCATATTTTGCAAATGTCTTGTCCTTTAACATTGAACCTTCTAACATGTATGTGATATAACCGGCGAAACTATTCACACCTTTCATAGTTAATTTTTCTTTATTTTTTTCGTAAACATCAAAGAATTTTTCATAAACTGTCTCTGAAATTGTTATTGATTTGAATCCTGGTTTTGGCATTTTACTTTCTCTTACCGTACTTTGAAGTACCAATATATAATGTTTTATCATGCAATTTGTTACCTATGCGTAAATCATTTTTTATTATAATTAGACTTTATACGATAGGTATCTAGTATTTTCATATGGCTCGTGGTTATGATGAGACTGAAATAAAATTCCGTTTGATAAAATTACTTCATTTATCAAAATCTGGAGTATCTGGAGTTGAAATTTCTAAAAAACTAAAGATTAATCGTGTTACGATGTCTAAGTATCTAAATAAATTTGCAGCAGAAGGCACCATAACACAACAAAGTATTGGAAACCTGAACCTATGGTTTGTCGATGAGGATATTGAACAATTAACTTTTCCAGACGATTATTTCCTTGCCCAAGAAAAATTTTCTTCATATGTAATTGATTGTACTGAAAAGTCAGCTTACAATTTAATAAAAAATTGTATTAATTTTAAAGCTAAAATGGATAAAATCATTACTGAAATAATTCTCCCAACAATTCCTCAAGTACAAAAACTATTTGATGATGGAAAAATTGGAAAATCTGAAGAACAATTAATGACTGGAATAATCTCAAATTCCATCCAACTGATCACCCATAATTCACGTCATTCTGAATCTGGAAAAAATATTATAATACTATCAGCTGACTCTGAGTCTTCGTTAATTTCTGAAGCTGCTGGGGCTGCATTTCGTTCTCAAAATTGGAATGTATTTTCTATTGGTGATATGTCGTCATCAATTGATGTGTTGTTTGATCTTGAACTTAGAAAATTACTTTCAAAAACTTGGAAATCAAAGGAAGGTGTAATGATAATTCTTGTATCTTCCAAAACTGAAGAAGGATTGAAATTTATTTCTGATTCATTTTATTCTGTAAAGGAAAAATCTGAGAATAATTTGTTTATCATTTTATCTGGGAAAACTGGTAAAAAAGTCAAAATTAAAGGTGATTTGTCAACCTCAAAACTTGAGGATATTCTTCAATGGTCTAATACAAAATATGAAAATTTATAGTAAATTAATGGGCCCGATGAGATTCGAACTCATGGCCTTTCGATTATCAGTCGAACGCTCTAGCCAAGCTGAGCTACGAGCCCTCGAAAATTTTCGAGGATTTGGACATTTAAGTTTGCTGTTCTTTCCACTTGATTGAACATCCAATTGAAGGATCAAAGTCTTTTTCAATTTTCTGCCCCTCTAAGAATTTCTGAATATTATTTATCATCACTTTTTCACTTACTTTTGCTTCTGGACTCATTGCATCGTCAATTCGTCCATGAAAAATTAATTTTTTATCTGAATCAAATAGGAATGGATCTGGTGTGCAAACAGCACCATATTTTTTTGCAATTTCCTGAGTCTCGTCAACTAAATAATCAATTTTTAGACCTTTTTCTTTAGCAATTGCCTTCATACTTTCGAAATCATCATCTGGATATTTTACAGAATCATTACTGTTAATGCCTACAATTGAAATATCGTCTTTGAATTTATCTTGTAGTTCTTTAATTGCATCAATTTTTGCTTTTACAAATGGACAATGGTTGCACATGAAAATTATCAATAATCCTTTTTTTGAATAATCATTTAGAGAATGCATCTTATCATCAATTCCTTTAAGATTAAATTCTGGTGCACTGTCTCCAGTTTTTAATGAAATAACTGATTCTAACTTTACCATAAAAAATCAATTTCTGTAACAAATAAAAGGATTACAGCTAATTCTAAAAGACAACAATTAAACTCTCATAATTATTCAAGCAGTTAATGGGCTTGTAGTTTAGACTGGTAGAATACTCGCCTTGCACGCGAGGGGTCAGGGGTTCAAATCCCCTCGAGTCCACCATTTTTTATTAATCGATCATTTTCGAATATCGAACCTGAAGGTGGATTTAAATATCATTGATATGAGAAAATTACTATGGCAGGTTATGAAGCCTCAATAGCAGTTTGGATTCCACTAATTGTTGGTCTTGCACCGGGACTAGTTTACTGGTTCGCAATTACTGGAATGCGAAAAAGAAGATAATCTTCTATCAAAATCTTTTTACTTATTTTATTTTTCTTTAATTCAATATATTGCATAAATTTGAATATTTTATAAAATCCGAGAGTTTATGTAAAACTAACCATCATTATACGTGATGTTTACCTTAACTGCACTAGGTGGTACGTTTGATATCCTTCATGCTGGTCATATTGAATTAATTCAAAAAGCAGTATCTACTTCTGAAAAAATAATAATCGGTTTAACATCTGATGCCTTTATTTTAAAAAATGGTAAAAAGATTGTAAACAATTTTGAACAAAGATCTGAAAATCTGAAAAAAATCATACATGAAAAATTCCCTGATTGTTCTTTTGATATTGCAAAATTAGATGATGATTTTGGCCCTGCAGTAATTGAGGGTGATGTTGATGCTTTAGTAGTTAGTGAAGAAACCCGTAAAAAGGGTGATATTTTGAATGCTTTACGTAAAGAACGAAAACTTGACCCTGTAGAAATCATCACTGTTCCTATGAAAATGGCATCTGATGGAAATAGAATCTCATCTACACGAATAAGAAACTCTGAAATCGATAGTTCAGGAAATATCTTAGTTGACTAATCGCTGTTCATAAATTGAGTAATCCTGATAAAACAAAAAATTCCAATACTTCACAATGTCAATAATTCATCCATTATTACAAAAATTACAGAATGATGTTCAACAATTACAAAAAGGGTTACA
Organism: Nitrososphaerota archaeon; assembly: GCA_018647405.1. Taxonomy (GTDB): domain Archaea; phylum Thermoproteota; class Nitrososphaeria; order Nitrososphaerales; family Nitrosopumilaceae; genus Nitrosopelagicus. The sequence continues at coordinate 38,240 of JABGTD010000069.1, forward strand.
ACCAGATCATCTGTCTTTCTGGTATCAAAAAATTATCACTGATACAAAAGAAATGGCTCCTCCGTGGCTACAGGATAAAATCAATGTAAAACAAGATGTAATTCTTCCAATGAAATTCAATCTTGATATTTCCAAAAGAGCAGTTCGATATTTTATGATTGCAGTTGAAAATAATTTGCCACAAATGCCATATTCTACTCAGCTTTATTTTTTGAAAGTTCAAGAAATATTGGGTTTTGAAATGGATAAATCATTAGTTTAAATTTTCTTTAACAATTTCCACCAGTTCTTCATCTGTTGAGGTATCAATAATTTTCGCTTTTTTTTCAATAATTGATTGCATAAAATCTGTAAATTTAGAAACTTGTTCTTTATCCTTTAACACTAGGCTGTGCACAGACTTGTCTTTTATAGAAATTACAACTTCAGTTTCAAAGACATCTATTATTCCTGTAATGAAGGTTTCATTTCCTTCTTTTACAAAAACTAGGCTAGATAATTTGAGTGCTTCATATTTGTCTTGTGTGACAATCTCAACTTTATTCATCTGATAGTAAGAATTTTGATAAATTCTTTTTTGCCTCTTCTCGTTTTTGTTGATGTATTTTCAAAAATGAATTAATTTTTTCAATTAAAATTGATTTCAATTCTCCAGTTAGCATTTTACCTGATTTATAATCTTCATAAATTTTCTTTAATTTTTCATCATTTGGTTCAAAGAATATTCTTAGATATTGAAAAGAGACATCGATATCTGGATTTCCACCCAGTTCTCTATGTTTCTCAATATCCACTTGTCCACCTGAAAATCCATATTTGTTAATCTTCTTTTTTACTACTTCTGGAGAATCTGTTGTATAGATAGTACTTTTTTCATCTGATGCTGACATTTTTCCGCCAGGTCCTGTTAGGGATGGAATCATAATGTTATGTATTAAAGCTGGTTTTGGCTTGTTTATTTTTGGTGCAACATCTCTGGTAATTCTGAAATGAGGATCCTGGTCTACTCCAAGTGGAATTAACACCGGTAAATCTTCAATGAAACATGGTGCTGATTGTAATGATGTATAAAAAATCATCCCAACATTAGTATCATTTGTAAAACCAAATACGGCTTTTGTATTTGAAAAATTAATTTTCTTTGCAACTTGAGCTGCAATAGGATATAATTTTTTGATATTTCTAGTATTGATTATTATCTTTGTTTTCTCGGGATCAAATCCAAGCGCAATAAAGTCTAAGGCATTTTCTAATGCAAATTTACCCGTATCTTCCAACGTCAAGTCGGATTTTGTATAAAATTTCTCATCATCTGTTAACTGAAAGTAGATATTTACATTAAATTTTTCCTGTAACCATTTTGCAAAAACCCATGGAACCAAGTGACCAATGTGGGTATTACCTGATGGACCTCGTCCTGTATACAAGAAGAATTTTTTTCCTTTTTCAAAATTTTCCAAAATAACATTTAGATCTCTATGAGAAAAGAAAATCCCTCGTCTTAACATGAAATGATCTTCTCCTGTAATCTGCTTTATTTTTGATAGAATTTCCGGTGAAATTTTTTGAGTTCCAAATTGTTTAGTTAATTTATCATAATCTATGTCTCCTTCCACGTTCCATGGAGTTACGACAAATTCATCTGATGACATTCAAGTTTGACTTAGGTTAAGCTTTAAAAAGTCTTTTTGGGACGTTGTACTGTGTCACAAGTTTTTCATGATATAGAAAAAAAAATTTTAGAAACACTACAAAAAGTTCCAAATCAAACTCCTGAGCAATTATCAACAAATACTGAACTTTCAATTGATCAAATTCGTAGAGGAATTGAATGGTTA